>DAOVUC010000266.1 GCA_030632765.1 Candidatus Dadabacteria bacterium | reverse complement strand
TGACCCAATAGTTCCGGACAAATCCAAACCAGCCGATTGACCAACCTCTTGAAACGATCCATTCCCAAGATTTCTAAAGAGTAAATTCGGACCGATAGTCCCTCTAACAACGTAAAGATCAACCCATCCGTCCTTGTCATAATCTCCCACAGCTACTCCACCCGAAATTAACTGCGGCTCTCCACTGGGTCCGCCACGAATAAAACCATGTGCATAACTAAGCCCGGCTTGATTAGTAACATTAGTAAATCGTATATTTACTTCTGACTGGCCTGAATTACTACTTGATCCGCCGCATCCTCCTATAAGCCCGAAGCTTAAAAGAGTTATCAGGAAACTACCTAAAACAATATTTGACTTAATGCCACCCTTGATAATATTAAATCTCCCTCTCATTGGAATTCCCTGCTTTATGGAATAAGTAAGATTCTATGAAAGCGCTACTTTTTCTATTACTTATTTCCAGACAAAATACCATCTTCTTTACATAATAAATATACCTAAAGTTTTTTTATTCATACGCACTCTTCAAAGAATTCTAGCTGTGGATTCCAGAGATTAATCAAGAAATCTGCTTAAAGCCTCTCTATATTTCTCAGAAGTTCCTGAGATCACAATTGGGGGTAGTGGAGGAGGAGGGGGGGTTTTATCCCAGTCAATAGAGCTTAAATAATCTCTAACAAACTGCTTATCGAAACTCTTTTGTGAACGCCCTGGTTCGTATTTATCTTTGGGCCAGAATCTCGAGGAGTCCGGAGTTAAAGCTTCGTCGATTAATATGAGCTCTTGGGTATCTTGATTAATCCCAAATTCAAATTTAGTATCCGCAATTATTATTCCTTTCTCATCCGCAATGTCCCTGGCTTTGGAATACAGGGCTATGCTGACATCCCTTAGCTTTTCAGCCAACTCTTGGCCGATTAAATCCACAGTTTCCTCAAAGGTAATATTCTCATCATGATCCCCTATTTCCGCTTTAGTTGAAGGGGTAAATATCGGGGTTTCGAGCCTACCCGATTCCAGAACTCCGGAGGGTAAGGGTATTCCGCAAATAGACTGACTGTCTTTATACTCCTTCCAACCGGATCCGGCAATATATCCTCTTACTACACATTCAACGGGTAAGGGGCTCGTTTTTTTGACAAGCATACTCCTGCCTTGCAGTACATCCCTATATCTATGAAATTCTTGTGGGTAATCATCTACTTCAGTGGAGATTAAGTGGTTTGGAATTATGTCTTTGGTCCTATCAAACCAGTATTTGGAAATCTGATTAAGTACCGCCCCTTTCCCTGGTATTCCTTCAGCCATAATAACGTCATACGCGGAGATCCGGTCAGTAACCACAATTAATAATCTATTGCCCAAATCATAGATGTCTCTTACCTTTCCTCTTTTGGGTGACGCAACCCCATCAAAATCAGTCTGCATAATAATATTGACTTGATTCATATTATTCGGTTTTCTTACTCAGTATATTTAATTCACTATTCGTGAATTCTATTGAAGATAAAAAGGGATGTCAAAACCAAGCCCGATTGAGGAATTTGGTCATTGGCTATTCTTCGTTAGAAGCCTCTCGTTCACGCTTTTTTCTCGACGCCTCCATTAAATCCTTGAGAAGCCACATTATTAAAAATGGAACATAATAAAACAGCCAACCGTGTAGCGCTAAACGGATGTCATGAAAGAAAAAATATAAACCTATTATATCAATTGAGGCTACGATAAAGAATACTAAGTATGCCCTCCTTCTATCCTCCAGGTTCGTTCTTTTAAAAAAATACTGTAGGATTCTTGTGAGTATAAATACATTTGTGAACGAGCCGATTAATGACCAAAGTATTCCTGTATCCATATAGTTTTTATCCTTAAATTTTAATTTACGAGTATCAAATCTTACTTGAATTTTCGCCCTTGAGCATTATCTTGATTATAGTACTTAAATCAAGAAATATTAGCTAATCGTATTAGAGACTAGGATTCTATTCAGGAGATAAAATGAATACATTAAAAAGCGTAATCCTGCTTGCGGCTCTTTCAGGACTATTAATTGGAATCGGAGCATACGTTGGAGGTCAGGGCGGCGCTACTATAGCGCTTGTTATCGCTCTAGTCATGAACTTCGCAAGTTATTGGTGGAGCGACAAGATTGTGCTAAAAATGTATAAGGCAACAGAGGTGAAATATGAAGACTCCCCTGAGCTTTATGGCGACATACAGGAGCTGGCTCAAAACGCCGGGCTTCCCATGCCCAAGGTGTACATCACCCCTCAGGAACAGCCAAACGCTTTTGCGACCGGGAGAGACCCGGAGCATGCGGCTGTAGCGGTTACGCAAGGAATAACGAAGCTTCTTAGCAGAGAAGAGCTAAAAGGGGTGCTTGCACACGAGCTTGCGCATGTTAAGAACAGAGATATCTTAATCGGATCAATAGCGGCTACAATCGCAACAGCAATAACCTATCTTGCATACTTTGCCATGTTCTTTGGAGGCGGAAGGAATAGAGGCGGAAACCCAATTGCATTAATTGCAATGATCATACTTGCCCCTCTGGCTGCTACCGTCATAAGAATGACTATTTCGAGAACGAGAGAATATGGTGCCGACAAGGGCGGAGCTGAGATTTGCGGGAACCCTTTAGATCTTGCCAACGCGCTTAGAAAACTGGGAATGGCTTCTCAAAGAATACCGCTTCAAGTAAGTGAGCAGACAGCAGACAGCACCTCTCATATGCTAATAGCAAGCCCGCTTACAGGAAAAGGGCTTGGCGCGCTGTTTAGCACTCATCCCCCAATGGAAGAGCGCATAAAAAGACTTGAAGCTATGGTTTCAGGTATGGGTTAATTTTATCCTACGAATCTAATCAAGAATTGTGGAATCAAATAAAATATGTCTAAACCAAAGAAGCACGTCAGAATTACGCATAGACCTAGCGGCACTTTGTTAGCCGAGGGGCCTATTGGCTGGGGGATCACCCCTTTTGAAGGAAATTACTATATACGGAAGAAATATCTAAAAACTGACAACTTTAAGATAAATTACATACCAGGGCTCTGTATATAT
>DAOVUC010000220.1 GCA_030632765.1 Candidatus Dadabacteria bacterium | reverse complement strand
CTACCACTTTGTTATTTTCCGCGTAACGGTCAATTCCTAAAAGCACCTCTTCGCTCATAGTATCCGCGGAGTGAGGATGTACGCCTGTAGTCGCGAATATGTAAGAGTATTTTTCGGTTAGTGAGATTGTAGCTTCAGTGGAGGGGAGATCAGAGGATATAGAAACTATTTTGGTGATATTGTTCTCTTGGGCTCTTTGTAGTATTTCAGGAATGTTCTCTAAAGAAACTAAATGTGCATGGCTGTCAATAAGCATTATTTCTTGGTTTTGTCTTCAATTATTGTTAAAGGAGGCCTCTTAATGTCAGGTGATTTGCCCAAATTCTTGCTTTCTTCCTCTTTATCTCTTAGGAGTTCTTTTAATTCAGACATAAATTGATTCACATCTTTAAAGGATCTATATACTGATGCAAATCTTACATAAGCGACTTCATCTATTTCGTAGAGTTTATTTATAACCCTCTCGCCAATCTCACGGCTCTCTACTTCTCTATCCCCTCTTTCCTGAAACTCTCTTTCAAGAGAAGAAACAAAGTTCTCAATGACATCCATACTTATCGGTCTCTTCTCACAGGCTTTTATCATACCGCTCAATATTTTGCTTCTATCAAAAGTTTCCCTACCCCCATCTTTCTTAATAATAAGGAGTTCTACCTCTTCCACCCTCTCGTATGTTGTGAAGCGGTTTTTGCAGTCAAGGCATTCCCTTCGTCTCCTTATGGATGTTTCTTCCTTTGCGAGACGTGAGTCTATAACCTTACTTTCTAAACTTGAACAAAATGGACATTTCATCTATATCAGCCTGTGCCTATACATAGGAAATTGATTACAAAGCTCATGCACCTCATCTTTTATTCTTGAAAGAACTTTTTCATTGTCTATGTTATTTAAAGCCTCTTTAATATAGCCTGCTATAACCTCCATTTCTTCTTCCTTCATGCCCCTTGTAGTAATAGCTGGTGTTCCAATCCTTATACCGCTGGTAATTGCCGGGGGATTAGGGTCAAAAGGAATAGCGTTTTTATTTACAGTTATACCTGCAAGCTCAAGTGTGTCCTCTGCTATCTTTCCCGTAAGATCGGTCTCTCTTAAATCAATTAGTACCAAATGATTATCCGTGCCGCCTGAAACAAGGTTAAATCCCGCCTCTAACATACATTCTCCAAGATGCTTAGCGTTTTTGACTATTTGATTTTGATATTCTACAAACTCAGGTGTTAGGGCCTCTTTGAAGGCTACTGCTTTTGCTGCGATGGCATGCATTAAAGGCCCGCCTTGTGAGCCGGGGAAGACCCTGCTATTTACTTTTTTCGCGTGTTCGTTCCTCATCATAACCATGCCGCCTCTGGGGCCTCTTAGGGTCTTATGAGTAGTAGTTGTAACGTAGTCGCAGTGAGGAATAGGGTCTGAATATAGTCCCGCCACCACAAGCCCTGCAGGATGAGCAATGTCGGCCATAAGCAAGGCGCCGCACTCATCAGCTATTTCTCTGAACTTAGAGAAATCAATGTCTCTCGGATAAGCGCTCCAGCCTACTACTATCAGTTTAGGGCTGTGTTCCTGTGCAAGCATGCTCACTTCATCATAATCTATTAAGTTTGTGTCTTCCGTAACCCCGTAAGGAACTATGTTAAAAAGCCTTCCTGAAAAATTTACCGGGCTCCCGTGCGTCAAATGGCCCCCGTGTGCAAGATTCATTCCCAATACGGTGTCTCCAGGTTCAATTGCGGCAAAGTATACCGCCATATTTGCCTGAGAGCCTGAGTGTGGCTGAACATTCACCGCTTCACATCCAAAGAGCTCTTTTGCTCTATCCCGAGCCAGGTCTTCAGCGATGTCTACAAATTCACATCCTCCGTAGTATCTTTTGCCGGGCAGTCCTTCTGCGTATTTGTTTGTGAGTACAGATCCGGAGGCTTCAAGCACTGCTTCGCTAACATAATTCTCAGATGCTATCAATGCGAGTTTATATTCTTGGCGCTCCGTTTCGGATCTTATAATCCCGGCTATTTCAGGGTCAATTTTTTCGAGAATGGACATTTATACTACCTCCGTGAAGTCGAGAAAAGCGTATCAAAGATTAAAGATGTTAGCAAGCCGAGAGGAAAGGATGCGCTATCAATACCAACCGGCAGGGTCTAATACAACTTATATAGCTTTTCAAGTGACTATAAAAGTAAAAGATTTCTCACAAACTGCAAGAAGCCGTAGCATCAAATATTTAAATTCACATCAAAAGAACCTATATTCACTTTAGCTACAAGCCCGCTTTTCCAGCATATATCACGTGCCACGTTCTGCATCTCTTTGGGTACTAACAGAGATAATTTTACTCCTAGCCCAGATAGGTTTTTCCATTTAGCCGCTCTTTCGTTATTTATTGTCTCTGTGGTTTCTACTTCTACTATCTGCACAGTCTGGCCGTAGTTTATAACTACAATATCCGGGTAGCTCCCATTGTGTTCATAATTTTTTTCGTCTCCGGGATTTATGTGCACTTCGCTGTAGAGTTTTGAGTATTTCTCTTGCACTTTCCTAATTACCCAGTCGTGTAGGAACTGCTCATCCGTCGATCTTGCCATATCTCTCACCCCACATCAATTTTGTTTTGAGAATGGTAAAGAAATCTCTAAATGGAGATTTGATCAACTTAACTGAAGTGTCGGTCCTTTTTACTTCAATAACGTCACCGGTCTTTAGCCTTACCCCTATTTGTCCGTCCAATGTTAGGTAAGTGTCAGGCTCCTGAGTTGTGACTTTGATTTCAACCTTCATCTTACTAGATACTACAAGTGGTCTGTTTGTAAGCGTGTGTGGGCAAATTGGGGTAATAATTGTTACAGGTATTTTTGGATGTACGATAGGGCCGCCTGCGGATAGAGAATAGGCAGTTGAGCCAGTAGGGGTTGATAGAATAATACCGTCTGCTCTGTATGTGGTAACGTGTGAGTCTTCTATGTAAATTGGAAGATCGATTATTCTTGCCACCGCACCCTTATTAATAACGACATCGTTTAGTACCTCATATTTCCCGATATTCTTTTTCCCTCGACGGATCGAAGTGATTAACATCTGCCTGTCTTCAACTTCGTAATCGCCGTCGATAATCCTCTCCATCATGGGATAGAGTTCCTCAACCGTAACCTCTGTTAGAAAACCTAAACCGCCCAGGTTAATTCCCAAAATAGGGGTGCCGTATTTACATGCCTCTCTCGCCACTCCCAAAAAAGTACCATCTCCTCCGAACACCAGAATTACGTCGACAAGCTTAGGGATATCTGTCCGGTCTATAGAATTTGGGTGACGAATTTTCTTGCCCAGCTCTTTTTCAACATATACTTCCACGCCCCTTTCTTTAAGCCAGTTGGAAAGTTTTTTTGTGATTTCAAAGGGTTCTTCTATGTTGTTTTTGGCTATGATTCCGATTATCAAGATTCATGTCCTCCGAACTGGCAGATCAAGCTATATTCAGATTGAAAGGTCTCCAGTATGTAGTGTGGTAAATATACCACCATGCTTAAAGAATCAAAGAACTGAGACTATATATAGCGTTAGATTAGCTTGTGTTCTGATCTGAGGAATAGAGCAAATAACTTTTGATAAACTCACTTAAGTCTCCGTCGAGTACAGGGTCTACGTTTCCGGTTTCAAAATCGGTTCTGTGGTCTTTTATCATCCTGTATGGATGCAGCACGTAGGAGCGAATTTGACTACCCCAACCGATTTCTTTTTTAGTTGAATTTAGCTCGGCAAGTTTTTCCCTCTGCTTTTCTCTTTCAAGCTCATATAGCCTTGCACG
>DAOVUC010000096.1 GCA_030632765.1 Candidatus Dadabacteria bacterium | reverse complement strand
CCGATATTCTTTTTCCCTCGACGGATCGAAGTGAGTAGCATTTGCCTGTCTTCAACTTCGTAATCGCCGTCAAGGATTCTCTCCATCATAGGATAGAGTTCATCAACCGTGACCTCTGTTAGAAATCCTAAACCGCCCAGGTTAATTCCCAAAATCGGCGTGCCGTGTTTACATGCAAGTCGCGCCACGCCCAAGAAAGTGCCGTCTCCTCCGAAGACCAGGATTACGTCGACAAGCTCGGGGATTTCAGTTCGGTCAACTGAATTTGAGTGCCGAATTTTCCCTCCAAGCTCTTTTTCAACATATACCTCCACTCCCTTTTTCTTAAGCCATTTGGAAAGCTTTTTTGTGATTTCAACGGGTTCTTCTATGTTGCTTTTGGCTATAATTCCGATTCTCAAGATACATGTCCTCCGAGCGGGTGGATCAACTATATTCAGATTGAAAAGTCTCTATTCTGTACTGTGATAAATATACCACCGTGCTTAAAGAATCAAAGAATTCACACTATACATACGTTGATTTAGTTTGTCTTCTGATCACTTGAATAGAGTAAATAACTTTTGATAAACTCGTTTAAATCTCCGTCGAGTACAGGGTCAACGTTACCGGTTTCAAAATCGGTTCTATGATCTTTTATCATCCTGTATGGATGAAGCACATAGGAGCGAATTTGACTACCCCATCCTATTTCTTTTTTGGTTGAGTTAAGCTCATCAAGTTTCTCTCTCCGCTTTTCTCTTTCAAGCTCATATAGCCTTGCACGAAGGATCTTCATCGCCGTTTCTTTGTTTTGACGTTGTGAGCGTTCATTTTGGCAGCTAACTACAACCCCTGATGGAGCGTGAGTAATTCTTATGGCGGAATCTGTTTTATTTACGTGCTGCCCTCCGGCTCCGCTCGCCCGGTAAGTGTCTATCCTCAAATCTTTCTCATCGATGTCCACTTCTATGCTATCGTCAATCTGAGGTGAGACAAAGACCGATGCAAAGGAAGTGTGTCTTCTTTTGTTAGAGTCAAATGGAGAAATTCTAACTAAACGGTGTACTCCGCTCTCGCCTTTTAAATATCCAAATGAGTAATCACCTTCTACAAGGAAGGTCGTGCTTTTAAGGCCCGCCTCATCCCCTTGCTGATACTCCACTATTTCTGATTTGAAACCGTTTCTTTCTGCGTATCTTAGATACATTCTTAAAAGTATTTCAGCCCAGTCCTGTGCCTCTGTGCCCCCAGCCCCGGCATTAATGGAGACAATTGCGTTACTTCTATCGTCAGGCTCCCCAAGAATCCGTTTGAATTCGAGATTTACTACCTTTATCTCGATCTCGGACAATGCCCCTTTTACTTCTTTTGAAGACTCCTCATCACGCTCTTCTAGGGAAAGCTCTTCTAATACTTCTATATCTTCAAGATTAGACGATAAGGACTTCCATTCGTCGATGGTATTTTTAATTTGCGCCTGTTCCTTAAGTATTTTTTGAGCACTATCGGCGTTGTCCCAAAATTCAGTTTTGCCGGTAATGTCTTCTAATTCTTTTAGTCGGGATTCTTTTAGAGGCAGGTCAAAGAAAGTCTCCAATTATTGCAAGTCTCTTCTTAAGGTCCTGTATCAGTTCTTTGTTGTCACCAAACATGAGTATGTTACCTCCGGCTAATTAACAAGTAATATAAAGTTTCGTATTGTAAAAGTAAACCGGGTTGAATTATACAGAGTTTTGGGTAAATTCATAATGATTTTCTACCACAAAATTTCACTGCTAAAAAAGGATACAGCTTAAAAATAAATAGCCTAAATTAAATTATTTTTACAGCATAGCTATTTGCATTTATAAATATTTGTTAGTTTGTGGTAAGCATATCAAAATTAAATAGATGTTAATTATTGTAAGGAGAATATAAAGTGAAAAAATATGTCTTTACACCAGGTCCGGTACCTGTCCCAAGTGAAGTATTAATTGAGATGGCAAAGCCAATTATCCATCACAGAACAGCCGAGTTTGAGGAAATTTTTGCAGAAGTTCGAGAGGGGTTAAAATATATATATAATACTAAGCAAGAGGTTTTCATTCTATCCGCTTCAGGCACTGGAGCCATGGAGGCATCAGTTGCGAATACTCTTTCAAGAGGGGACAAGGTTTTAGTTGTAAACAGCGGTAAGTTTGGTGAGAGGTGGGGGAAAATCTGCCGTGCTTACGGTGTCGAAGTCGAAGAAATAATGGTTGATTGGGGGAGGGAAGTTGACCCCGCAGTTATTGAGAAAGCTCTTAACGACGATCCTTCCATAAAAGCAGTCCTCACCCAGGCCAGCGAAACTTCAACAGGCGTTAAACACCCGATTAAAGAGATTGCTGAAATTACAAATAAAAGAGATGATGTTATTCAAATAGTGGATGGTATAACAGGGGTGGGAGTATTTGAAATAGAGTTTGATAACTGGGGCATTGATGTTCTGGTGGGCGGCTCGCAGAAGGCCTTTATGCTTCCTCCCGGCCTGTCATTCGCTGCTATGAGCGAGAAGGCCTGGAAGTTTTATGAAAGCTCTTATCTACCCAAGTTCTATTTTGACTTTAAGCCGGCTCTCAAGAATGCGGAAAAGAACACCACAACCTTCACACCTGCCGTAACTCTTATAGTAGGGCTTGCAGCGGTGCTCAAAAGATTTAGAGCAGAAGGCAGGGAAAACATGCACAAACGCCATGCTAGGCTTGCACTTGCTACAAGAGAGGCGATGAAAGCAATAGGTCTTGAGCCTTTTGTGCAGGATACTCCTAGCTCAGCGCTTACAATAGTAACTGCGCCGCTGGAAATAGGGGCTGCCAAAGTTATCGCAGGGCTTCGTGATGAATTTGGGATCACGGTTGCAGGTGGTCAGGATCAGGCTAAAGGGAAGATATTTAGGATCTCGCATATTGGAGATATTGATAAAACCGATGCTTTATCAATCATAGCTGCTATTGAAAGTGTGCTAAATCAGCTTGGTTATGAGTTTAATTTCGGGGCTGCGACTAAAAAAGCGTCTGAAATACTCACTGCAGATTAATTAAGATTAGTCTATTACATTAAAAAATAACTTAAGAGACTGAACCCTATTTGAGGAAGATAAAGTTTATCCACCTTTCCGATATCCATATCGGCCTACAAACGCACGGAAAGATAAATCCTGCTACGGGTAAAAATACAAGGTTAGAGGATATCCTCAAATCCTTGGACTTTGTGTTCAATTATGCCCTAAAAGAGTCGGTAGACCTGGTGCTTATAGCTGGGGATATATTTCACAGAGAAAACCCTAATCCGACAGAAGAGATAGAGTTTGCCAGAAGGGTCGCAAGGTTGGTTGAGGGATCTGAGATCAAGGTAGTTATGGTGCTTGGCAATCACGATTACCCCTCCGCCGGGGGAAGGGCTTCTGCCGTAGAAATATTTCCCGCACTCGACATAGAGAGAGTGACCATAGTCAGAAAACCCTCAGTTCACATACTGGATACAGATAAGGGGCAAGTTCAGATTGCGTGTCTTCCCTGGGCAGGCAGTAGTGGCCTCGTTTCTAAAGACGAATATAAATCCTTAAGTTCTCAAGAGATACAGATAGAGATTGAAAAGAGACTAATCGCTATTATTCATGATTTGTCCGCCAAAATAGATAACTCAAATCCTTCAATTTTCTTAGGGCACCTCTCTGTAAGGGACGCTAAGCTATCGGGCACAGAAAGAGATACTCTTACAACGTCTGATCCCGTAGTTCCACTTAGCGAGCTAAATAACACTGCTTTTAACTATGTAGCTCTGGGACATATCCATAGATATCAAAATTTAAATAAGAACGATCCCACTCCTATAGTCTATTCGGGAAGTATAGAGAGGATCGATTTTACTGAAGAAAAAGAGAAGAAAGGATTTGTTCTCGGAGAGATGGTCCAAACTGAAAACGGATGGAAGTGTGAATATGAATTTATAGAGACTCCGGCAAGAAAATTTAAGACAATAGAATTAGATGGGAGCGATTTAGAATCGGACCCAAACTTGGAAACGCGTTTTAACAAAGAGGATATTGCAGATGCTGTAATCAGAGTCAGATACAAAGTCTCAAATCCTGCTGAGAAGATAGATGAGAAGAGGATTAAAGCTCTATTTGATAGTGCTCATGCACTTAAGATAGAGAAAATTTTTGATAAGCACGAAAAGGTAATGAGGCAGGCGGGGATCTCTAAAACTATGGGGCTAATGGAGGCACTTGATAAATATATCGGGTCAAAACCAGAGTTAAAAGATATTGCCGATGAAATGAAATTATATGCGGAAAAGCTTATAAGGGATAGTAGTGATAAGAAGGATTAATCCTCTGATATACCATTATCGTAGCAGGGTCCGTTAGCTTCTTCGCATTCTTGTTCTTCTAATTGTAGCGTAATATGAGTTATCTCGAATTTGCTTGATAGTTCCTGCTTAATTTCACTGATTATATCTTCGCTGTTTTCCATGTTTTCAACCACCAGATGAGCGCTAAGGGCCTCAAACCCTTGAGTTAATGTCCAGACATGCAAGTCATGTAAGCTAATTACCCTGTTGTGAGAGCAGATACAGTTTTGAACAGCGCCAAGATCAATCCCTTTTGGAGTTCCTTCAAGAAGTATATGGGTGGATTCTCTGAACAATACCCAGGCGCCCCTGATAATAAGAACCGATACTAAGATACTTACCAAAGAGTCGGCATAATACCACTTGGTTGTTATCATAATTACTCCCGCAATTATAGCCCCAACCGATCCGAGCGCATCGCTCAATACATGGTAAAGCGCACCCTTAATATTAAGATTTCCGCTTTGAAACTTAAATAATATATAAGCGCCTGTGAGGTTTACACATAGTCCGATAATTGCGACAATAGTCATCTCTAGACTCTTTACTTCATGCGGTATGAGTAATCTCTTATACGCTTCGATTAAGATTGCTGCAGAGATTGCAAAAAGTAAGAGGCTGTTAAAAAATGCTGCAAGGATCTCGGCTCTATAAAACCCAAAGGTTTTTGTCGATGTTGGGGGTTTTTGGGAGAACCAGATGGCGAAAAATGCGAGTGAAAGAGCGAAAACATCAGTCAGCATATGACCGGCGTCTGAGAGCAGGGCAAGACTGCCGGTGTAGAACCCGGCCACTGCCTCTACTATCATAAAGCAAAAAGTAAGCCCAAGAACTATGCCAAGCGCTCTTTTTTCTTTTATGTTTTTGACATCGTGGCTATGGCTATGATCGTGACTATGATTGTGATGTTCCATCTGAGATAAAAATACACATGCTCAATGTCCTAGTCAAAGTAGACCGGTTGTAATTGCTTTTAAGCGTGTATGGCTTAATTAGGTTTTCCGAAATGCCTTTTTACCAGCGGATCGCGGTCAATTTCAGATATTAGATACCCGATCTGGTATTGATCGCCAGGGTAATAATATAGCCTGACTCCCTGTGGGGTAATTAAATAAATTCCATCTTTTCTGGTTTCTTCAGGCAGCTCTACTTCATAGACCGCAAATCCGACCGACCCCGCTCCTATATTGACGGATTTTCTCTCTTCCCTGAGCTTGGTAACGTTGTTCGCTAACTCCCAGACTTTTGGAAATACCTGCCCGTTTACGTTCATTTTCATTATAGACCCCAATCGTTGTTAAAAGTTTTATTAAGAGACCTGAATTTTAGAAATCATCCCAACGCAAGTCATAATCTTGTCTAATTTAGTGTTTCTCTCATAGATATAACGTTCTTTCAGCTCAGCTCCACAACCCCCGCATTCCCTAATATCCTGGTCTTCATTCCATTTGGAGCAGCTCTCACAGTAGAGATCCATTCTTTCGTACCAGGATAGGTGAGAATAGAGTAGTTCGTTGATCCCCCTTTTGCCAAGTGAATCCGCCCACTCCGCTATATCCCCTATAGCACGATTTCTAAATTTTTCAGGAATCTCGCTTAGATCACCCAAATAAATTTCGTTTTCATCTACATATATAGTACAAAAGAAATTAACTTTTTGTTCCATTTGGAATACCAATTTAGGTTAAATACGGGTAGTTCTAGACAATAAAAGCTGATCTACAAGGACAAGATTAACCATTGCCTCAGCTATAGGCACCGCCCTTGGACATAGACATGGATCGTGGCGTCCTTTAACTTTAAGCTCTTTAGGGTTTCCAGATTTATCTACAGTATGTTGTATTTTAGAGATTGAGGATGTGGGCTTGATCGCAATTCTCACAACCAGATCCTCGCCGTTTGTAATCCCGCCCAGAAGCCCTCCGGCATTATTTGTCTTAAACCCGAGTTCTCCTGAATCGTTTGTATACATCACATCGTTAGCTTGCGATCCTTTCATTGTAACCGCCTCAAATCCAAGACCTACTTCAAACCCCCTTATTCCGCCCAGGCTCATAAGCCCTTGTGCAAGCTCAGCGTCTACTTTATGAAATACAGGGGTTCCCAGTCCCGCTTGCAGCCCCGTTGATACAACTTCAACCACTCCGCCAATGGAGTCCCCTTCTTTTCGAACAGTCTCAATTAGCTCTATCATCTCTTGAGCTTTGTTAGAGTCCGGGCATCTGACTATGTTT
>DAOVUC010000127.1 GCA_030632765.1 Candidatus Dadabacteria bacterium | reverse complement strand
AGAGACCTTAGGCAATAAAGAAGCAGAGTTAATAATTACAACATTTAATACAAGTAAATCAGGCAATTTCAAAGAAGAAGCAGGTGGACACAAAACCGAATCTAATATACTACATCTTAACAAGCCCCTTAGTGACATTGCTTCCTCATACGAGCTTAGCGAAGAAGAATTTAATAAGAGGGTAGAGAAGTCCCGAGTCAGATTGTTTAATGAACGTGAAAAAAGGATACACCCATATAAAGACGACAAGATTCTTACTGACTGGAACGGCCTCATGATAGCGGCACTTTCAAAAGC
This sequence comes from Candidatus Dadabacteria bacterium, assembly GCA_030632765.1. Lineage (GTDB taxonomy): Bacteria > Desulfobacterota_D > UBA1144 > Nemesobacterales > UBA2774 > CR02bin9. Next base: position 5,226 of record DAOVUC010000127.1, on the reverse strand, counting down.
GGGGAGAGTTTTCAATGAACCTATTTATACTGATGCTGCGAAACGTGCTGCTGATTTCATATTAAAAGATTTGCGTAACGATCAGGGGAAACTCCTTCACAGGTATAGAGAAGGGGAAGCAGGAATTACAGCTAACGTAGATGATTATGCTTTTTTTATCTGGGGACTCCTTGAGTTATATGAGAGTACTTTTGACATTGAATATCTTAAATCCGCACTAGTTCTTCAAAATGAACTGGACAAGGGCTTTTGGGACGATAAGAACGGAGGCTATTACTTCACTTCAAATGACGCTGAAGAATTAATATCCCGGCAAAAAGAGATATATGACGGAGCCATCCCCTCCGGGAACTCTGTCGCGGGACTTAATCTGCTTAAAATAGCCAGGATAACAGGCAAAGTAGATTATGAGGAAAAGGCTGCTACCCTGGGTAAGGCTTTTTCTGAAACTATTGAACGCGGACCTATGGCATACACGCTATTTATGACGGGGCTTGATTTCGGATTAGGACCTTCATATGAGGTAGTTATAGTAGGAGACCCTGATGCAGAAGACACACGAGCAATGCTAGAGGCTGTTAGAAAAACCTATAGTCCCAATAAAGTTGTGCTGCTTCGTGGAACTGAGAAGAACTCTGAGATTACTGCAATCGCAGAGTTCACAAAAGGACAGACGATGATAGAGGGAAAAGCTACAGCATTCGTATGCTTGAATCATGTATGCAATCTCCCAACGACTGATGTGAACAAAATGCTTGAACTACTCACGCCAGAAAAATCATAAAGCATTTACATTAAAATCTTACGGAAAATGAACATTTTAAATAAAGTTCCGCTATAATATATATGTGTTGATTTTCGATTCATTCATTTTATAATATCGAGTAAAAGATGTCTTAAGTAACTTTATACTGATTAACGGAGGGCAGGGAGCATGCCTAGAAAAGCTCGAAGAAAAATAAAGGATCTCGTAGAAATGCTCGAGGATCCGGACAATTCCGGATACATCGGCGGTGACTACGAAGATATGATGGAGCTTCTGGAAGATGAAATGCTTGATTCAGAAGACTTGGAAGATCAAGAAGAAATAGAATGACGGCCAACTAACTTTTGATTCTCATCTCGTTTTAGATAAACCATTAAAACTGAAATTGCGGCAGGAGTAACCCCAGAAATCCTAGTTGCTTGCCCTAAAGAGTTAGGGCGAACGTTTGTGAATTTCTGAACCATTTCATTCGATAAACCAGGGATGCTTTCATAAGTAAAGCTCTCTGGTATAGCGAAATCCTCAAGCTTCTTAAACTTATCTATCTGTTCCATCTGCCTTTTTATATAACCCTCGTATTTAATATCCATTTCAATCTGGGAGACAACATCCTCAGTAATAGAATCCTGAGCGGTATTTAATTCAAAAAACTCAATGTCTCGGTACGAGATTTCAGGCCGCCTTAAAAGCTCCTTTAGACTATGGGGTTTTTTAATAGGAGAAGCACCAAGCCTGATAAGAATCTCATTAACTTTAGCATTAGGGACAACTTTAATATTTTCCAATCTTGAAAGTTCTTCCGCTACCGCTTTTTTTCTTTTCGCGAATTTAGAGTAATCCTCTTCCTTCAATAACCCGATCTTATAACCTAATTCTCCAAGCCTCATATCGGCGTTATCTTCCCTGAGAATAAGGCGGTACTCAGCTCGAGAAGTAAACATTCTGTAGGGCTCATCTACCCCTTTAGTGACAAGGTCATCAACCATAATGCCAATATATGCTTCAGAACGCTTTAGAATAAATGGATCTTCCCCTTTTACTCGAAGTGCAGCATTTATGCCCGCTACTAACCCCTGACTCCCAGCTTCTTCATAACCGGTAGTACCATTTATTTGGCCTGCAAAATATAGGTTTTCTATAAGTTTAGTCTCGAGAGTAGGTTTTAACTGTGTGGGATCAACGTAGTCATATTCAACTGCGTATCCCGGTCTCATAATCTCAACCTCTTCCAACCCGTCTATGGTCCTCACTAACTCATATTGCACCTCGAGCGGCAGACTTGTAGATATTCCGTTTGGATATATTTCATAGGTATTCAATCCCTCAGGCTCTAAAAAAACCTGGTGGCGGTCTTTATCTGGAAATTTTACAATTTTATCCTCAATTGAGGGGCAGTACCTGGGACCAACTCCTTTAATTTCTCCTGAGTATAGAGGAGATTTATGAAGGTTATTACTTATTACCTCATGAGTTTTCTTATTAGTATATGCAATGTAGCAAGGCACCTGCTCTCTATCTATTACACCATTTGAAAATGAAAATGGTTTGGGATTTTCATCCCCGGGCTGTAGTTCAAGCATATCCCATTTGATCGTTCTACCGTCGAAGCGGGGCGGTGTGCCCGTTTTCAGTCTACCGACATTAAAACCAATGCTCCCGAACGATTCTGAAATACCGGTTGCCGCTGCTTCCCCGGCACGCCCAGAGGAAATTTTAGTGGCTCCAATATGGATAAGTCCGTTAGGAAAAGTGCCCGGAGTAACTACAACAGCATCTGCAAAAAAATGCTCACCCAAGTTGGTTTTTACTCCAGCAATACGGTCTCCTTCTATAAGAAACCCTTCTACCATTCTTTGTTTGATATCAATATTTTTCTCGGACTCAAGAGCCTTTTTCATATAAGCTCTATATGACTGACGATCAGCTTGAATCCTTGTAGCCTGAACAGCAGCTCCCTTTCTGGTGTTAAGTCTTCTGAATTGAATTGCTGCATGATCGGCAGCTTTTCCCATCTCTCCACCGAGTGCATCTATTTCTTTTACTAGGTGCCCCTTACCAACGCCGCCTATTGAGGGATTGCACGACATTAAACCAATTGTGTCAACATTAGCTGTTAGCACCAGTGTACGGCACCCCATCCTTGCAGCAGCTAGGGCCGCTTCACATCCGGCATGCCCGGCGCCGATCACGATAACGTCATGAATTTTTGGATAATTTATACTCATTTTGATAATCCCTATTTCATAAAATGCATAGGAATTGTAAATACTTAATCGGGCAGCGTCAATAATTTAAGTTTATTCTTGCATAAATTAGATGATAGATGGTACAATCCTTTCCCAATACTAAGGGGATAATATTAAATGACAACTACAAAAGAAATATTTGAAAAAGTAGAGAAAAAAATAAAAGACCGCTCAGATGAGTTATCTCAATTAAGGGCCGTGTATAAATTTGAATTAAACGGTCCTGAGGGCGGTACCTGGATAGTGGACCTCAGAGAAGAAACACTTGGTGTAAGGCAAACGCAAGAGGATGCTCAATGCACTTTCAAATCCAGTGATGTGCACTTCGTTGATTTATTTACAGGAAAACTCCGCCCGGAAAGCGCATTGTTGACCGGCAAGATAAAGATGTCAGGTGATATCGGGCTTGCCATGAAACTCGGTCAGCTATTGAGAAAATAAGGGACAAAGAAACTGCTAGCGTTAGAAAGAGTATTCGTAGCTGAAGGTAAATATTGTATATCAGATGATCGAAACACCAGAAATAATCTATGTTGAAGAGAGCGTCTCTAACCATCCGTTTACTAAGAAAATATTATCGAAAATAGATACACCCTCTCTTATATATATTGAAGACTATAAGAAAATAGGGGAAGAGAAATCATTTACCAAAAGAGCGGATGAGGATAAAAATTCGCTTGCCCTTGCCAGTAAAAAGGGAGAGCTGGTCAAGAGTATTGGCAGAATGGACCATGGACAATTCTATTTATTTCACGAGATAGATTGTAAATACGACTGCGAGTATTGTTACCTTCAATATTATTTTCAAACAAAAGTGCCCGTAATATTTGTAAACCGCGACGAGGTACTCAAAAAGATAGAAGAAATACTAATTAGTTTTGACAACCCCTACTTTCACGTCGGAGAAGTTTGCGACGCTTTGGCATTTGATGATCTTACTGAATTCTCTCTTGATATGGTCAATCTTTTCACAAAATACACAAACGGAACTGCAGAATTTAGGACCAAGAGTACAAATGTAGAGAATCTAATATCAATTAAAAATCCTCCGGAAAATATCATCCCTTCCTGGACTTTCAGTCCTCAACTAATTGCTGAGACAATTGAGCATAAAACTCCTTCATTTAATGAGAGACTTGGTGCTGCAAAAAAATGCCAGGAAGCAGGTTATACAGTAGGCGTGAGGCTTGATCCGATTATTAGAATCCCAGGGTGGGAAAACCAATACAGGCGTATGGTAGAAGAGCTACTTACCACGCTTGATGCCCGGCAGATCGACTATATTTCTCTCGGCACACCAAAGCACAACAAAGTGCTTTTCGAAGCAATAAAAAAGAGGTTTCCGGAAAGTCCGACAATACTTGGAGAAATTTTCCCTTCAACTGACGGAAAGTATAAATATCTGAAATTCCAGAGGGTCCATATCTATAAGACGATGATTTCCTGGATTAGGGAATTAGCCCAGGATACCAGAATTGATCTTTCTATTGAATCGGACGAAGTCAAAGAATTGATATTTGAATCGGGCTAAAAATGGTTCTTAATATCCATAAGTATCTAAGCGATCTGCGATCTTTATAGAAAAAGCTTTTAACTCCGGTTCATTTAGGTATGCGTAAGCCCGGCTTTTATTCGCCTGCAATGCTGCTTTTTCAATTTCATTGTCTGCAGCATTAAGTCCACAAAACTCTGATAAAGACTTCAATACATGACCCGGCCGCTCTAGAAAATCCTCATATTTAACCTCAAAAGCACGATCCCCTAGGCGATCTACATGCGAGCGGGCCTCTGCTACATACTCTTCCCACAAACTAAATCCTTCATCTAAAGAGCCACCCCTTAAATCTACAAAAACCCTGTTCTTTAGAATAAACTTGTGCATTAAGTAGTACCAGTAAATGGGCCGGAACATTCTGTTCCTCTCATTTAATCTAGAAAGTCCCCTTTTTCTTCTAGTCATTAAACTATTAACAATATCTAGTGGGTGGCGGTATATATGTATCACTTTGGCCTGAGGAAACATGTCCAACCAGATAGGTAAGGTAAATGTATTTCGAGGGTCTTTCCAACCCCAAGGGCCATCAAGCTTCTCTGGTGTACGGAGGCTCAAATATCTGCCTAAGCCCAGAAATGAGATTGCGTGGGGTGTTTTCATTGTGAATCTAATAAATTCCTCAAATAGACCTCTGGCTTCTTTATCTCGAAGCAGGTATT
>DAOVUC010000164.1 GCA_030632765.1 Candidatus Dadabacteria bacterium | reverse complement strand
GGTAATTGAGTCAAGTGAGCCTATAACGTATTGAGATAAATCCAAATATATAATACAATAAAATAGGGTTAGGTAACTCTAAACAATCAAATTTCTATGGAGGTCATTATGTCTGATATCGAAGTTACCACTTTAGATGGGGGGAAGGGGAATATTGCTTCTGATTCTGTTGAAGAACTGAGAGCTGGAGTTAAGGGTCAAGTACTGGTTGACGGGGACCCGGGTTATGATGAGGCACGGTCGATCTGGAATGCTATGATCGACAAAAAGCCTGGAATCATAGTTCAGTGTGCAGGGACCAGTGATGTTGTTCAGGCAGTAAATTTCGCGCGCGATAATAACATACTATTGTCCATAAAAGGCGCTGGACATAACATTGCGGGTAACGCCGTTAGTGATGGTGGTTTAATGATTGATCTGTCGGGAATGAAGTCTGTGAAAGTTCACCCGACTAAGAGGCGTGCATACGTAGACCCGGGAGCGACCTTGGGGGATTTGGATCACGAGACACAAGCATTTGGTTTAGCGACTCCTGTGGGTGTGAATTCGACTACGGGTGTTGCGGGGCTTACGCTTGGCGGAGGGTTCGGATGGTTAAGCCGTAAGTACGGAATGACTGTTGACAACCTTGTCTCTGCGGATGTTGTCACCGCTGACGGACAATTCCTAAAAGCGAGCGAGAAAGAAAACCCGGATCTCTTTTGGGCTATTAGGGGTGGAGGAGGGAACTTCGGTATTGTTACCATGTTTGAGTTCGAGCTCCATCCGGTAGGACCAAACCTTCTGTCTGGTGTCATTATATTCCCGTTTGATCAAGCCAAAGATATAATTAATAAGCATCTTGAGTATGTAAAGGTTATGCCGGAGGATTTAAATGTATGGGTTGTTCTCCGCAAGGCTCCCCCATTTCCGTTCTTGCCCGAAGAGGTGCATGGTGAGAATGTGGTTGTATTAGCTTTTGTATATGACGGTGACCCCGCAGAGGGAGAAAAAGCCATTGAGACTATTAAAGATTTTGGTGATGCACACGGGCAACACACGGGTGTTCAACCTTATACCGCATGGCAGCAGGCGTTTGATCCCCTGCTTACACCTGGTGTCCGCAACTACTGGAAATCACATAACTTCACAGAAGTCTCCGATGATGCCATAGACGTTATGCTAAAATATACGGAACTTCTGCCGTCTCCTCATTGTGAGATCTTCCTTGCGCTTGTCGGCGGAGAGATTAACAAAGTAGCTCCTGATGCCATGGCGTATGCGCATAGAAGTGCTGATTTTGTACTTAATGTACACGGTAGATGGGAAACACCTGAAGAGGATGACAAATGTATTTCCTGGGCACGTGATTTCTTTAAAGAGTCCACTCCTTTTGCACTAGGCAGCGTATATGTGAACTTCATGACAGAGGAAGAAACAGCCCGTATATCAGAGGCATACGGACCTAATTATGATAGATTGGTTGAAGTAAAGAATAAGTATGATCCGAAAAATTTATTTAGATTGAATCAGAATATTAAGCCTACGGTTTAGAATAACGCCCGAAGCTTAATGCAAAAATTTAGTGTAGAAGAATTATGCTGGTAAGGCCCTTGTGCGGGAATATTGCTTTTATTTTGTTCGTAGATGCAGTAGTTTAATTCTGTGGAACAGAGACCGCCCTGGATTTTACCAGTAATAATTCTTTCGCAATTCGCTGGAACCTCGCTCTGGTTTGCCGGTAATGCAGTTATTGGCGATCTTCAATTGGAATGGGGATTGTCTCCCGCTTCACTTAGTTACATAACATCATCCGTCCAGCTGGGATTTATTGCCGGAACTCTATTTTTTGCCTTCTTTCTAATATCCGACCGTTTTTCACCTAGACTTGTGTTCTTTATTTGTTCCATGCTGGGTGCAGCCGCAAACCTTGGGGTTTTCCTCGTATCTGACGGGCTTACTCCATTGTTGATATTCCGGTTTCTCACCGGGTTTTTTTTGGCGGGAATATATCCGGTCGGGATGAAAATTGCTGCCGGATGGTATAAGCATGGTTTGGGCGCTGCCTTGGGTTATCTTGTGGGGGCATTGGTACTTGGTACGGCTTTCCCTCATTTATTAAAATCATTTGAACATAATTATGAGTGGGAGAGTGTGATTATATCTGTTTCGGTAATATCTATAATCGGCGGATTATTCATGCTGATGTTTGTCCCCAACGGTCCTTATTTATCCAAAGGAACAAAATTCAATCCCAGGGCTATTCAAATAATATTTAAATCTAAAGCTCTAAGACAAGCTGCTTTCGGCTACTTTGGGCATATGTGGGAGCTTTACACGGTTTGGACTTTTGTTCCATTACTTCTTGGGTATTATGCAAAGGGGCATAGTGATGCAATTAATGTCCCGCTGTGGTCATTCTGGATAATTGCCGCCGGAGGGTTGGGATGTGCTCTGGGGGGAATAATTTCTAAAAGAACGGGTAGTAAACCCGTAGCATTTTATCAGTTGCTGGCCTCGGGAATCTGCTGTGTACTATCACCGTTAATTTTTGCTGCTCCACTGGAATTGTTCCTCATTTTCTTTCTCTTCTGGGGAGTTGTGATAGCTGGGGATTCCCCACAGTTCTCGGCGTTGGTGGCAATGTCGGCACCAAAAGAGTATGTCGGCTCGGCGTTGACAATAGTAACAAGCATAGGGTTTCTGATTACCGTATTTAGCATTCAATTCATTAATAGTTTAGTTGGCGTTATCGATCTGAAATACTTAATGTTGTTTCTTGTGCCGGGTCCCGTTTTCGGATTGATTTCATTATTAAATGGCAATAACCAATTGAGATCAAATTAATTGAATTTGGATACAAAATTCCAGCTCATACCGTTTTCTTTTATATATCTGAAAGTTTTGTTCTTGTTAACGTCGTTCTGCTATTTGAACATTTTTTGAATATAGTAATACTTTTATATCAAGGACATTAATTGATGATTGGTGATACCCTATACGAAGGAGCTCACAGAATGACGAGTAAGCATTGTATTCTTCATAACTCCTGCTTGTACCTTTCTTGATAAAAGGGGAGAGGTATATTGATGTATAATCTATAATAATTAGAAGGAGAAAAGAATGACGAATAGTAATGATGACTTTATAAGCTGTTGGAATGAAATATTAGTGCCAAAATGGAACAGGTTTCGTCATATACTCTCCGGTAACGGGGCTGTGCATAGTGAAATGGCATATGATCACTTTCAGATTAAACCGGGTGATAAGGTATTAGATATAGGCAGCGGCTATGGTGAGACGTGCCTTGAGATCGGCAGAATAGTCGGTCCTGAGGGTGAGGTATTAGGACTTGATTGTACTCAAGCATTTTTAGATATTGCAAATAAGGAAAGAGATGAAGCCGGTCTTAATAATGTAAAGTTTGTTCTAGGCGATGCCCAAACATATGAACTTCCTGAAAATTACTACGACGTAGTTTATTCACGTTTTGGTGTAATGTTTTTTCAAAATGTTGTTTATGCACTCAAGAACGCGCATAAAACACTAAAACCTGGCGGGAAGCTATGTATGATTGTATGGAGAACAATAGATGATAATCCTTGCTGGGGCATGGCAAAAGATATAGCGTTGAAACATCTGCCCCCTCCGGGTGACAATGCACAAACTTGCGGTCCTGGCCCGTTTTCGTTAGCGCATGAAGAAACTACCAGAGCAATGATGAATGCCGCGGGGTTTGAGAATATTGATCTATTTGAAAGAAACGATGCGCATATACCTGTTGGTACTAGCATGCAAGAAGCCATAGATTTCCAGATATTAGTAGGTCCTTCAGGAGAGATAATCCGAGAAGCTGCTGAACTTGGACAGGAAAAACTCCCTGATATAATTCAAGATATGAAGAACTCAATGAAGGAGCATGAAAGAGATGATGGTATATATCTTCCTTCGAGTACGTGGTTTATTATGGCAAGTAAATAATCAATTGATTGCAGCTTATCCTGACATTTTTCTAAATTAATTTTTTGGACCCGCCAGTTATTTTCTATGTTTACTGAAAAAGACTCATAAATAAGCTTTTACAATAAATAAATGCTTAGGATCTAATTTTTATGACGTTCGTGAAATTATCATCATAGTGTATTGGAGTCCCCCCCATTTATTTCTGATATCTTTGTTCGGAATACGTCCGGTAAGGGCACATACCGGACTCTGATTCAAAGCTTATTCTCAATATATTGACACTTGTGGGCATATATGCTATCTTGAATTTAGAGTTTGCAGTAGTTCTGGTCCACCGTAAGATTCCCATCTGAAAGAGATTTTGAACCACTAGCACAACCTAATATATCCAAGGAGGTTAATCGAACATGGCAGAACGTGAGATTGGCACTGTAAAGTGGTTCAATTCTACCAAAGGCTTTGGTTTCATTGAGCGTGAAAATGAAAAAGATGTATTTGTTCATTATAGTGAAATTGATGATACGGGCTATCGTTCCCTAGAAGAGGGACAGCGCGTAGAGTTCACCGTTGTTGACGGCGATAAAGGCCCTCAAGCTCAAAAAGTTGTTTTAGCTTAATGTAGATAATAAAAAAGTGCGCTGTAGCAATACGGCGCACTTCCCTTTTTTGACTACCCCTGTTTTAGTTTCCGACCGAAAGAAACTTTTTTAAGTAATTCGAAGAATCAAGTTAAAGTCTGACTTGACCATAATTCATAGATTAGAAATTTGAACCCGAAGACCTAACACTGCCAAGATTAATTCTCGGTTTGTTAAGAATTTCAGTCATTTCAGTTCTTTGATTTAAATTAGGGATATCCGCTTTAAATGCAAAATGAGTGATAGGCTTGTCAATTACCCAGTCCTTAAGAATTGCTATGAACTGAGGCGATCCCGGCAGCTGTTTATAAGTAATTACCAATTTTCTTGGGATTGGACGTTTACCGCTTTCTATCCACATTTGCCAGTCAATATCTTGTTGTACAAACTCCAAATGGTCACATCTTACCCCAAAT
>DAOVUC010000165.1 GCA_030632765.1 Candidatus Dadabacteria bacterium | reverse complement strand
AGCACGGCGTTTAATTCATCTACATCTCCGTATGAATCCACTCTCAAAGAGGCTTTACTGACCCTGGCTCCGCCAACAAGTGATGTTAGCCCCTGATCCCCAGTCTTGGTATAGACCTTTGTTATTCTCTTTTTTACCATTGTGAAATTCTAACCGAAGGGGTAATACGGTTCAAACATGGCCTTGCTATTTACAAAAGGATTAAACTTTAAGAGGCATAGAGAAATTCTAATTTCCCCTATAAGTTAGGATGGAAAACTAGAATCGCTCTATAGCATATTTGTTGAGATGTATAAGATCTATCCGGTTTCCCTCAATTCAACTACAGAATCAACTAAATCTGTAATATGATTCTTTGGAAGTGCTCCAACAATACGGTCTAGACCTGCTCCATCTTTAAAAACTATAAGAGTTGGTATACTCCTGACATCATAGGCTGATGAAGCTCCGGGATTTTCATCTACATTTAGCTTCCCGACCTTTAGTTCGCCGCTGTAATCTTCCGCAATCTCTTCAATAACCGGTGCCAGCGCTCTACACGGACCGCACCACTCAGCCCAAAAGTCTACTAGAACTGGAATTTCAGAATTGAGGACTTCGGATTCAAAATTATCGTCATTAAGAACTATTGTTTTGCTCATTATGTTACCTCCTTGAATTCATAAGCTACTCACCTACTTAGATAAGGGTCTATCCAAAAGGATTCAGAGTCGATTTAATGACCTAGTTAAAGGCTTGATATTACTTATATATCCAAATAGTAGAATGTGAGATATTGTAAAATCCATATGATATACTTAATTTAAAATAGATTGTGTCGGGATATTATAAATGGAACTGCCTGAACTAGATTTAAAAGACGTAGCTAATCTTAAGAACTTTTCCGGGGGAATACCTCTTTTTCCCCTTTCTTCCATAGTATTTTTCCCTAATACTCTTCTTCCTCTCCATATATTTGAGCCCAGATATAAAGAAATGGTAAATGCGGCTATAAATAATGAGAAAATAATAGGAATGGCACTGCTTAAACCCGGGTGGGAAAGTGATTATTATGGTAATCCCGATGTTTATGATGTGATCGGCATGGGAAGAATAGTTAGTTCTGAAGTGTTTGAAGATGGTAAAATCAATATAATCCTCTATGGACTAAAAAGAGCGAAAATACAAGAAATAATAACAGATCTGCCATATAGACTCGCCCGTGTAAGCATAATGGACAATAACACCAACACTAAGGATGAGATATACAGAAGCAAAATAGAGGAACTTATATATAAGTGGAATCTTTATTTAAACGAAAAGCAGAAAGCACATAAAATCAATGTTAATACAAAAATTCCTCTGGAAAACCTTACCGATGCTTTGGCCAGCTTAATTTTTTCTAATGTTTTTGACAAACAGAGGCTTTTAGAAGAAACAAATGTGCTCAAAAGAGCTGAAATTATTATTCATGATTTACAAACAAGGCTTGAGATTGTATCTATTACTTCACACAAGAGAAAGGAGATAATGGAGAAGAGGAACCTAAATTAAATCACCCGCTAAGCAAAAAATCTAAGACCAACTTGTCCACTTGCTCCTGTCTTTCTCTCCAGAACCCGTGACCTACCCCACCAAAAACTTTTACTACTGAGTTAGGGATACACTCACCAAGCTCTCTAGAGAGCTTGGGAGATACAATCAAATCACTTTCGCCAGCCATTACAAGCGTTGAGGAATTAATCTGATTAAGCATCTCTCGTGTGTTATGCCCTTCACATGCAAAGCTCTGCCCTATATATCCTTTGAGCGCATCGGGGTCCTCCGGAACCGAAGACATCACCTCTTTTATAGTCCCTAAATTTTCCTCTATATACCCTCTCGTGTAGCCAAGATAAAGCGCCATTAGCCAGACTGCTTTGGTGCCCATTTTGGTGGCAATCTCTCTCCCCATCCCGAGAATTTCATTCCCCACCTCATCACGGGACGCGGACGAGCAGCCTAGAACAAGCTTTCGCACTTTCTCCGGATATAAGATGGCTAGCCACTGCCCTATCATTCCACCCATTGATTTCCCGACAACGTGGGCTGATTCAATACCAAGCTCCTTCATTAATGAAGCTGTATCGTGCGCCATATCCTGTGTTGAGTATCCCGCTTCAGGTTTATCCGATTTCCCCGACCCCCTGTTATCAAAGACTACGATCTTAAAATACTTTGAATATATTGGAATCTGTGTGGCCCAGCTCTGAAGCTGGCTCCCCAGCCCTCCTATAAGAATTACAGGCTCCCCTTCACCGTAAGTTTCATAATAAAGCTTTATCCCATTCAAATTTGCATACGGCATTGCCTCAATATCTCCCAGTATTAGACCCTTTTCGATTCTAGATATTCCTGAAGTATAAATACCGCGGCCATCTTATCTATTACCTTCTTTCTTTTTTTTCTGCTGAGACCGGACTGGATAAGCTTTTCTTCAGCATTAACTGTAGAGAAGCTTTCATCCCAAAACACAACAGGCAGCGAGAATTCCGCTCTTATTTTATCCGCGAACCTTAAAATTTGATCCCCTCTTTTGCTAACCCCGCCTTCCATGTTGTATGGAACCCCTACGAGAATCTCCCGGGGTTTATACTCCTCCAATAAGATGTTTAGCTCACCCAGGTCCTGCTCTATACTTTTTCTTTGGATTGTAGTAATACCGTTGGCCGCAATCCCAAGCTCATCGCTTACTGCGACGCCTATTGTTTTAGTCCCAACATCAAGTGCTATTGTTCTCATATTTTAAACACCCGTTCTAAAAATAAAGAGTACGCATCATATCGAGAGCCACTATGAAGAAGAAACTGGAAAAAACCCTCCTCAACCTCTCCTGGCTCAGGTGATTAGCAAGCCTTACACCCTGAGGTGCCATTATTATTACCGCAGGAAGCATAACAAGTACAGCAGTCAGGTCTATATACCCTAAAGAAAATTGAGGTCTTCCGTGAATTCCAACACCGTTTATAGCCGAGCCCGCAGCCCCAAAAATACTAATAAAGAATCCTCCGGCAGAAGCAACCGCTATAGAGCGGTGAATTGGATATCCAAAAGCGGTAAGCGTAGGGGTTGTAAAACTACCACCGGCAAGTCCTGTCATTTTAGATAAAAGGCCTATAAGGAATGCCGAAAGAGCTTTTATTGTAACACCAGGAAATTCTTTAGTAATTTTGAATTCGCTGGTAGTAAAAAACATCTGGATAGAAACGATAAGAATCACTACCGCAAATACTTGCTCCAAAAACCTGCTTGTAACATATCGCATTGCGAATGTCCCGATGAGAACCCCTAAAATCAGAGCTGGAACCCACAGCTTTAAGAAATTCAAATCTAAATTGCCTGCTTTATACTGTGCGCGCGAGGCCATTACAGACGAAGGAATGGATAGAGCTAGTGAAGTTCCGGCTGCCACATGCATAAGAACATCTGAGTGAACTCCTAAAATGGGGAAAAGAAATAAAAATAAGGGTATCCGGATAATTCCCCCACCGACTCCGAAGAGACCAGCGGCAAAGCCAGAGGCCACTCCCGCAGCTAATAAGCTAAGAATATAGGTAACCCAATGGAATTCCATAGGCTATTATATTAGTTCAACGCAGCCCACAAACCAAATTGTTATATATTCTTTGTATAGATTTCACAAGGATTGAGTAGTCAGGCTCTTGGGTTTCTGATTCTGATTTATAATACAGCGCCACTTCTTGTGATGTATAGGTTTTAATCCTGTTTTTCCACCCTGGTATCCATCTCTTCTCACCTCTCTCCGGAGGAGAATTACCTACACGCCTAAGTAAAACTCTATTTGCTCCCGCTGCAAATTCTTCAAGTGCCGGCAGTCCTTCTTGTGTCCCCTCCATACCCTCTAGCACTTGAAGCAACCCCCAGCCTTGCCCGTTGTAGCGCTCTGTCTCCAGAGTACCCTCACCCTTAAAATTTACATAGTCTATAAGCACATAAATACCCATAGGGGAGTTAGCTACCCGGTAAAACTGTTTCTTAACATGCTCATGTGATTCTTCAGGTACTGCTTCTAAGATTTTAGGCAGACTCTTCTCTAAACGTCCTGCCATAAAAAGTGATTGCTGGGGTATTGTTTTGAGTAGGAACTGCCTTAAAGAAACCATTTGCGGGGTTTGAAAATCACTATAAAAATCTTCACGTGAGTCCCAGGGCAGATCAAAGGTTGGCATCTCCTCCATCCAATCCGGAGCTTCCCCGCCTTGAGATTTTATGAATTCATATACAATAGGGAATATTTCGTAGAAACGGTACTCCTTATCTTTGGGATACCAGATGAAATGGCCAATTCCTAAAGACGCAAACTCCTCCCCCTCGTTCCAGGTAGTTAGGTTATCTACTTTCCCTGCCCCTTCGTTAATGAAAATCAATTTGCCTATTTTCTCAAGTTCTTCCTGAGAGACTGAAATACAGTTCGTATCGCAGGCTGATAAAAATAGAACTAAAATGAGAACCAAGCTTAATTTTGTGAGGATTTTATTCATATAGCATGCAACTATCTTTTAGTCTACTGCTAATTCCCCTTAGGAAAAGAGCTTTAAAGTTAGTATATACGATTAGTTAGGAATAGTAGATTAAGTTGGGGAACTACTTGTAAGAATGGCTTTTTAAGAGAACCGGATCCGTGATCCTCTCAAACACCTCGCCGCATCTATCGCATTCAAATCTAACCTCAGTTGGAGGATGGCTGATCCCGGTTCCAACAAGAATCCATCCCCAGAAGGAATAGCTCGGCTTGGGAACTACCCAGGCGTGGTCTTTGGCATATCCGCAACTGCATGTTTTCTGATTATTTTGATCTGTGCTCATAGTAGATTTGAAGCCGCTATTGTACCAGTTTGATTACCCTTATCAAATCGACAATTATTCTTCTGATACGGGAACAGTGCGCCGCATCTTCTTTATTTCACCCTGACGCTT
>DAOVUC010000180.1 GCA_030632765.1 Candidatus Dadabacteria bacterium | reverse complement strand
CTTATTTCTTGTGCTTTCATCCTAATATATCCCCTTCGCCTCTGGTTACCATACGCGTTTTGACCGGGAGCTTATGAGATGCCAACCTGAAGGCCTCTTTAGCTAATTCATAGGAAAGTCCGGCAATTTCGTAAATCATCGTTCCCCTCTTTAGCGGAGCTACATATCCATCAACGTCTCCCTTACCTTTACCCATTCTTGTTTCCGCAGGTTTCTTTGTTATGGGTTTATGAGGAAACACCCTGATCCAAAGCTTAGCGCCACGCTTCACATAGCGGGTAATTGCTATACGGGCAGCTTCGATCTGTCTTGAAGTAAGCTTACCGCACTCAAGCGACTGGAGGCCGTAATCACCAAAGGCCATTGACGCTCCCTTTGTAGCTTTTCCTCTAATTCTGCCTTTAAATACCTTTCTATATTTTGTTCGTGAAGGTTGTAACATTTCTAGTCACCGTTATATCGCTTGTTTACTTTTCCTCTCGAGCACTTCACCTTTAAAGATCCAAACCTTAATGCCGATAATTCCATAAGTTGTTTTTGCTTCAGCAAAACCATAATCGATATCAGCCCTTAAAGTAGTAAGTGGAACCCTGCCCTCTCTATACCATTCTTTTCTAGCTATCTCAGCGCCGCCCAGCCTACCGGAGACCATCACTTTGATACCTAATGCCCCTAATCTAAGAGCAGAAGCAATGACTCTTTTCATGGCACGCCTGTAAGCAACTCGCCTTACGAGTTGAAGGGCCGTATTTTCAGCCACTAGCTGTGCATCAACTTCGGGTCTTTTTACCTCACGTATATCAAGGTAAATATCCTTGCCGGTCATCTTTGACAACCTACGTCTGAGCGATTCTATTTCCTGCCCCTTTCTGCCAATTATCATCCCAGGTCGAGCTGAGTTTATTACAATTCTAACTCTTTCAGAAGCAGCTCTCTCTAGTTCGATCTTAGAGATAGCAGCTTGATAAAATTCGGTTTTTATGAGCTTCCTAATCTTCAAATCTTCATGAAGCAGGTCGGTATATTTTCTCTTCTCGGCAAACCATTTAGAATCCCAAGTTTTAGTAATTCCAAGTCTAAGCCCAATAGGGCATACTTTTTGACCCAATTTAAAGCCCCCTTTCTTCGAGCACGATTGTTATATGACTCATTCTTCTCTTCCTTGCGCTAGCCCTTCCCATAGCTCTTGCTCTTATTCTTTTAAGCGTAGGGCCCTTTGATGAATAAATCTCCTTAATATATAAACTTTCAGTGTCTGAATGCCCCTTCTCAGAAGCATTGGCAACCGCGGACTTAAGCAATTTAGCTATATCAGGAGCGGAGCGCTTTCTGACGGAAGCAAGAATTGAAAAAGCTTTTTCAACCTCCGCCCCTCTAATGAGGTCAATAACTACTGAAAGTTTTTTTGGCGATGCTCTGTAATATTTCTGTACAGCTTGAGAAACCATTATTCACCCTATTTTAAATTATTTTCTACTATCTTTTACCCATTCTTGACTTTTTATCTCCGCCCGCATGGCCATGGAAGGTACGAGTAGGAGAAAACTCCCCTAACTTATGACCTACCATATGCTCAGAAACGTAGACGGGAATAAACTTTCTTCCATTATGAACCGCAAAAGTAAGACCTATCATATCCGGAGTAACCATAGAACCCCTAGCCCACGTTTTAATGATACGAGGATTAACGGAGGACTTCTCCGCTTGAATTTTTTTTATCAATTTCTCGTTTACAAAAGGACCTTTTTTATTCGACCTCGGCATAATCTCTCCTTAATCCATTCCGTAGCCAATTCTTCTACGCTTTACTATAAATTTATTAGTTCTCTTGTTATTTCTTGTTTTATATCCAATGGTGATCCATCCCCATGGAGAAACAGGATGCGGGTTACCTTTAGAAGCTTTTCCCTCTCCTCCCCCGTGTGGATGATCAACAGGGTTCATTGCAACACCCCTAACTACGGGACGTTTACCCAAATGACGTTTCCTGCCCGCCTTTCCCAGTACAACCAACTCGTGCTCTATATTGCCGACTCTACCTATTGTAGCCATACAGTCTAAATGGATTAAACGAACCTCACCTGAAATCAGCTTTACTTGAGCGTAAGCACCTTCTTTTGCTGTAATTTGAGCCGACGAACCAGCTGCCCTTGCAAGCTTTCCCCCACCTTTGGGTTTTAATTCAATATTATGAACAATTGTTCCTACAGGGATTTTCTTAATTGTAAGCGCATTTCCTACTGAAATTTCGACATTATCTCCCGATATTACAGTATCACCAACTTTTAAACCATTGGGAGCTAAAATATAACTCTTAAAACCGTCAGCATAGTGTAGGAGCGCAATTCTGGATGAACGGTTCGGATCATACTCAATTGAGGCAATCTTTGCGGGAATATCGAATTTATTTCTTTTATAATCAATTTTCCTATAAAGACGTTTATGTCCACCACCTCGCTGGAAAGCAGTAATCCTTCCATGCGAATTCCTTCCACCAGTTCTTTTTGAAGGCTCGGTAAGCGGTTTATAGGGCTTGTCAGTTGTTATCTCCGCGAAATCGGGAGTTGATCTAAATCTTGTGCCCGGAGTTACCGGTTTAAATTTTTTAATACCCATACCTAAACTCCCTCATAAAATTCTATAGTCCCTTCTTTAAGTTTTACATACGCTTTCTTTATCGAGGACTTTTTGCCCACTATACGACCCGCTCTTTTTACCTTTTTACCGGTTGTAATAAGAGTTCTCACTTTTTCAACTTTAACTCCAAAGATCTTTTCAATCGCATCTTTAATTTCAATTTTATTAGAGCGTTTATCAACTGAAAACACATGCCAGTTAACCTCTCTAGCATCAGAGGCCTTCTCTGTAACCAAAGGGCGCTTTATTATCTGTCTAGGATCTTTCAATGTTTGAGAACCTCCTGAGCACGGGCTAGAGATTCCTCCGTCACGATAAGACTATCAAATTTAAGCACATCATACACATTAAGCCCGTCTATTTTTATAACTTTTATGTTTTTCAAATTCTTAGCTGATTTAAGTAGATTCTCATTCTCACCGCTGACAACAATCAATGCCGACTTCAATTCAAATCTTTTAACAAAATCCGCTACTTGTTTTGTTTTTATTTCAGGGAGTTCAAATTGATTTAAAGCTATCAAAACGCCTTCACTGTATTTGAGGGAGAGAGCGCTAATCAATGCCTGGCGTTTAGTCTTTTTATTGACGTTATAAGACCAGTCCTTAGGCTTGGGTCCAAAGACCACTCCACCTTTTCTCCATTGAGGAGCTCTAATGCTTCCCTGACGTGCACGTCCCATATGTTTTTGTTTCCAGGGCTTCGCTCCGCCGCCGCGAACCTCTCCCTTGGTTTTCGTTGAAGCGGTTCCGGAACGTCTTTTTGCCAACTGCCAATTCACTATAGCATGAAGCAAATGCTGCTTAACCGGGGCTTCAAAGATCGAGGGATCAAGATCTACATTGCCCACTTTACTTTTTTCTATGTCATAAACATCAAGCTGCGGCACTTTCTATTCTCCCTTTCGTTGTACGCTTAATTATCACAGTACCCCCATTGGGGCCTGGAACAGAACCTTTAACTATCAGCACGTTTTTTTCCGCGTCGACTCTAACAACACGAATACCCTGAACTGTAACTCGTTCATTGCCCATTTGCCCTGGCATTTTTATTCCTTTCCAAACTTTTCCAGGGTACGAAGCCTGCCCGATACTGCCTGGCCTTCTATGGGCCATACCACCGTGGGATGCAGGCTGGCCTTTAAAATTATGCCTCTTCATAGTTCCTGAAAATCCCTTCCCCTTACTATTGCCAACTACATCAACAATATCGCCTTCCTTAAATATCCCGGCATCGATAGTATCTCCGAGATTATAATCTTCCCCTTCGGGATTAAATTCCGTAATATGTCTCAAAGGCGGCACCCCAGCCTTCTTAAAGTGTCCAAGAAGAGGTTTGTTTACCCTTTGAGGTTTTACTTCCTCAAAGCCAATTTGAACTGACTCGTATCCATCTTTGCCGACAGTTTTCTTTTGCAAAACAAAGCATGGACCGGCTTCTATAACTGTAGAGACGACAACTGTTCCGTCATCAAGAAATATTTCGGTCATTCCTATTTTTTTACCTATTAATCCATTAATCATTTTTATTAAGATCCCGTAAGCTTTATTTCTACCTCAACACCTGAGGCCAGATCAAGCTTCATAAGAGCATCAATTGTTTGTTGAGTAGGCTCAAGTATATCCACAATTCTTTTGTGGGTCCTAATCTCAAAATGCTCTCTTGACTTTTTGTCTACGTGTGGAGACCTTAGCACGCAATAGCGGCTAATATGGGTGGGCAGTGGGACTGGTCCCGCAACCCTAGCGCCAGTTCTTTTAGCAGTATCCACAATTTCCACAGAGGAGCGGTCAAGCAATCTGTGATCGAATGATTTTAACTTTATTCTTATTTTAGAAGCACGACTCATATATAAATTCCCTTAACCCTATTTACTCCGTAATTTTAGTAACAACACCAGCACCTACTGTTCTTCCGCCCTCTCTTATCGCAAAACGCACTTGCTCTTCCATTGCAACAGGCGCTATCAGTTCCACGTCCATATTTACGTTATCCCCAGGCATTACCAT
>DAOVUC010000287.1 GCA_030632765.1 Candidatus Dadabacteria bacterium | reverse complement strand
GGGAATAGCAAGAGAGATAGCGAAATAACAAGTTCCGGTCAATTCAGATGTGGGACACGAAAGAGATATTACGATAGCCGATCTTGTAGCCGATGTAAGGGCAGCTACACCCTCTATGGCAGCTGAGATAGCGGTCAAAGAAAAATCTGAACTTAAAGAAGGCCTATCATATTTAAAAGAGCAGATTGCGCTTGCCCTTAATAACCGTATCGAAGTATTCGCAAGAGAAGTTGATCAGCTTCAAACCGAATTTGTACACTATACTCAGATAAGGCTCGATTCCTCGGCCTCGGAGCTCGCAAACCTCTCGGGGAATTTAGACGCGCTTAGCCCATTGAAAGTCCTTGACCGCGGCTACAGCATTACTCAGAAACTTCCCAATATGGAAACAATTAAAAACTCAAAGAAGCTAAAAAAGGGTGATGAAGTTTTAATAAACTTTCACAAGGGAAAGGCAAAGTGCACTGTGAAGGAAACGAAAAACTAATTGACTAAATTGTTTAACTCGGGAACTTCAAAGAGTTTAACTCCCGAGCTCAGAAACAAATTGTTCACGTCTTTGCCGGGGGGGAAATCAGTTAATATATATTTAATCCTGGCCCCAAGATCCTTTCTAAGTTTCTTTTCGCGGGAAATTCCATTTAAATTGGACATTGATTTTTCGTATATTGCTTCCAAACCACCTTTAGTTTCAAATAAAATTGTGGGCATAACCTCCAGAATATCATAATAAAAATCCTGCCTTGATTCGGCAACTGCTGCCCTTGTTCCCATGAAGAAAGTCAGATAATTTATGAATTTTGCAAAAGGACTCGCAGTAGTCATGTAAGAAAAGGATTGATCCTCTATACCTATTTGTGAATACTTATCAGAAGCGCCGGAAAGAATTTCAATTAAAGCCCCCTGTGAGACTTCTTTACCGCTGCCATTTCTTTGAGCATCGATAAAAATAGCAGCTACGTTATCGGAACTTACACTCTCTGACGCTTTAACCAATTCGTCGTGAAGTTTTTTTCTTTTCATCAGTCCCGATTTAAGGACCATCTTAAAATTAGTAATCTGCTCATGCTTAATTCTTACATCAGGATAGAAAATGATTTTCTCCACACTTTTGAGCTCATCCAAAATATTTACAATCTCATTTAATAAAGTGCCATCTTCTATAAAAATTATTTTCGCCTTTAGGTTGTTCGCAACCTCTTTGATCTTACCCAAATCTTCTTTTTGCGAGAGTGGCACCAAAACTCCGCCAATATGGTAAATAGCAATCTCAGTCGCAATGGCATCGAGGCTATTAGAGGAGGCAATTAATGCCCTATCGCCCATTTTAAACCCCCCGTCCATAAGAAAGCTGGCAATATTTTTAACTTCTCTGTCAAAATCAAGCCATGTAATCTGTTTCCAACTCCAACCGTCTCTACGTTGAAACAAAAGCCTGGTACCGTATTCTTTTGACTTATTTGCTACTAGTTCAGGAATAGTTTTTTCATTCATGTGAAATCCTTTTCAATTTTGATTAGAATATTTGTTAGATATAACGTGTAAAATATACAGCAAAACTGATAATTTAAAACTATGAAACGCGTAGAAAAACTTAAACCATTCTCAAGCGAGCTTCTAGACGTTGTCAAAGAGGTTATTATCCAGCTAAGAAATGCCGGATATAAGGCATATTGTGTTGGAGGGTGTGCTCGGGACACACTCCTTAAGATAACCCCCAAGGAGTACGATATTACTACCAGTGCTACACCACAAGAAGTATCAAAAATATTCCCACACACAGTTCCTGTCGGAGTAAGTTTCGGAGTTATTCTGGTAATTGTAGGACAATATCAATTCGAAGTCGCAACCTTTAGAAAGGACCAGAGCTACTCCGACGGAAGACACCCTGACAGTGTTACATATAGCACTGAGGAGCAAGAGGACGTCCTAAGACGCGACTTTACAATAAACGGGATGCTATATGACCCTATCAAAGAAGAAGTAATAGATTATGTAAATGGAATGGATGACCTGGAAAACAAAATAATTAGGACCATAGGAGACCCCGTCGAGCGATTTAAGGAGGATAAGCTCCGTATGATGAGAGCGATTAGGTTCAGCTCCAGACACAATTTTGAGCTCGATACAAACACTTTTCAGGCTATAAGAGAACTAGCTCCTGAAATCAGGCAAGTAAGCAGTGAAAGAATAAGGGACGAAATTATAAAAATAATTTCTCAAAAAAATCCCGGGCTTGGTCTTAAGATGCTTTCCGAAAGTGGCTTACTTAAATATGTGCTTCCAGATATTGACATTATGAAGGGTGTAGAGCAGCCACCTCAGTTTCATCCCGAGGGAGATGTTTTTGTTCATACATGTCTTGTACTCGACAAGCTATTTCAGAACGAAGGTGGAGTAGTTTCACCAGAGCTCGCTATTGGCGCTCTTTTGCATGATGTGGGCAAACCACCGACTTTTTCAGTTTCAGACAGGATTAGATTTAACGGTCATGACAGACTTGGAGCTGAAATATCCAAAAGGATTTGCCGTGAATTAAAATTTTCTAACAAACAAATAGAAATAATATATTCTCTTGTCAGAGAGCATTTAAAATTCAAAGACGTATT
>DAOVUC010000176.1 GCA_030632765.1 Candidatus Dadabacteria bacterium | reverse complement strand
TATGGTCCTATTATAGGGGGGGGGCAGGTCAAAACCTCCTGTGTTTAATATGTATCGATACGATACAATATCTGATATGAGCAACACAAAGGTAGCTTCACTTATTGAACGTCTTGGCAATTTGCTTCGCTCACAGGAGCGCACTGCCGGATCAAATTCCGGGCTTCAGTCAATACATGTTCAGATGTTAGGCTACCTCTCACAATGTAACCGCTACAGTGACACACCTGTGGCGGTTACAGAGTTTGTAGGAGCTACCAAGGGTACAACTTCACAAAGCATCAATATCCTGGAAAAGAAGAGTTTCATTCTTAAGAGGCCTGATAAAGTAGATGGACGTGTTATACATCTTGATCTTACCGATAAGGGGGCGCATTTTGTAAAAAATGAGTTCCCGCCTCGTGAATTTAGGGATGCGCTTAATGGTCTGAATTCAGATGATAGAGAGAGTCTTGCAATCCTTCTAACTAAGCTATTAATTCAGCTACAGCGGAAAAATAACGGCAAACTCTTTGGGGTATGCCACACATGCAAACACTTTAAAGAGTTTGGTTTAGACGATACTCACCAATGCGGTCTTACGCTCGAGCCGCTTAGCGAAGAAGAAAGTTTTCAAATCTGCCGTGAGCATGAGCAGCCTTCTGCAAGAGCCCTTTAATCATTATCGAATAGAACTATAGGATTAATTCCGTATTAGAATACGCGCCGTACCAGCCAAACCAGAATGCCCTGTGAGCCGGGAGCCGATAAAGTTCTTTACCATCTGAGGATTCAAGCTTTGATTCGGATAATGTCCATTTGTCACCATTGACATCGGTGACAGAACGTTCTCTGTCCCAGTCTGTAAACTTAACACCTTTGGTTTCATAGACTCTTGCCGCTCCTGATTTATCTGTTAATACAACAAAATCCATATCGCCAACGTTCTTGTGATAAACGGGGTTTTTTGATAAGTAATCAACACTTATGGCTAGAGGCTTATCGGCATGTTGGCTAAAAATAAGTCCGAGCACTTCATCCTTATTCTTGAGGCGCTTGTCTAACTTGGGGACATTAAACATAAGCTCGTCCGTTGCAAAATATTCTCTATAAGCCGTACCTTCTGAGTAATCCCTCTTATGGCCGGTATCTAAGGAAAGCACTTTTGTCTGCGGGTGGCGTTTTTTCCACTCTCCCCAGGTTGTAGTCACTACACTCATTCGCTCAAGCTCTATGCTTTTATCGGCAAGCGGGCCAACCACGGGTCTCCCCCAGAGCGTATTCCATAGGGACTGTGTTTGCTTGTCGTACATGAGTTTATTTGACCTGTATAGAAAGCCGCTGGTGCCTATTTGATGATTTACTCCCGTATGCTCTGTTTTGTATAGAATCATCGAGCCGCAAAGTGTGCAGTACACCCCCGCAACGGGGGTTTCGCCAACCTTGTCCACAAACATTTCATGCCAGGCCATTATGCGCTTGGGGTATGCTCTTGCGTCTCCATTTACTTCAATTCCGAATACTATATTGCCATCATCTAAGTATTTTGCTTCTTTTGCCAAAATCATCTTGGGGCTTCTAAGAGGGGGGATGCCGTCTTGTTTGACGCCGCCCCATCTGATTTCATCGAGCCTTATTTTGAAAGTACGGTCGCTTGAGAAATACCCCGCGAATTTTGGGTCGATCAAGCCATATAGAAGAGATTTAAACTCCGGGTATTGTGGATGGATCCTCTCATCACGACTCCATATCCACTCGTACCATTTATCAAGCTCGTATCCGTAGTTTTGACCGGTTTATCTTCCATCAGTTTTACCAACTTCGCTGTAAATGCGGGATCACGGCTTAGATAGATTACCTCAAGCATCATTATCGGAAATGTAGGCTCCCAGTTCTCGCTTATATATTTATATGCTTTGTTTTGATCTTTCTCGGGGGAGGCCACAAGTGCTACAAATGACACAGGGACTATACTTTCAGAAGAGGGCGGTTCCTGGGAAAAAGCAATTTCAGAATTCGCTATGAATGTAAAAATGAAAAGTAGTGAAGCAGTTAGAATAAATATCCTTTTGTTTCTCATAGTGATGGATTAGATATTGAGCTTGAGAAAAGGATTCTTAGGAATTATCGCGTTTATGTCGGATTTCTTGTGCGCAATAACAGAGCTTTGCTCAGAGGGAATCCGCCCACACTAAATTCGGACGAGAGAAGTTGGTCATATGCATAACTACACCACTTTTAATTTGCCCTAACAGTCTTATTGAGTTCACCTCCTCTCCATATTGCTAATCTGTCCATTTTTTTATTATCTGGTATAATATGCCGCTTGAATTGAATATTAAGTGCTTCAAAACACTAAAAAAAATATACGTGAGATTTACGTAAAATATACGTGATGTATACGTAAAACTAAGGGGTTTGAGATTATGAAAGTTAATATGGAAAATCTGAGCGATACTCAGAGGAAATTGCAAGTTGTGATTCCGGCTGAGGTGGTAAAAGAAGAGCGTAGCTCCATATTTAAAGAGATATACCGGGCCGCCAAGATAAAGGGCTTTCGCCCGGGAAAGGCGCCGGTAAATATAGTCGAGGCGATGTATAAGAGCGAGATTGACAGCGAGACTATGCAAAAGCTCCTATCCAGCACGCTTGAAGAGGCGCTAGGAGAGGCCAAAGTCAACCCCATTAACCGCCCGGAAATAACTCCTGCCGCCGATACCATTGAGGAGGGCAAGGATTTTGAGTACACCGTTTTATTTGAAGTACTACCCGAAATTGAGCTTGGACAATATAAAGAATTAAAACTCAAGAAAGAAAAACAGAGTGTAAAAGATGAGGATGTTGAGCTTTCTATTCAGCACCTTCGCGAGCATAAGGCTGAGGTCAAACCATATGAGAAAAAGAAGGCAGTCAAAGACGGGGATGTGGTTATTGTGGATTTTGAAGGATCACTCGATGGAGAACTGCTAAAAGACCTCAAACGTAAGGACGTGCAGTTCGTAATGGGTGAGAACAAAATGATCCCGGAATTTGAAGAAGCCGTTATGGGGATGAAAAAAGAAGAGGAAAAAGAATTTGATATTACTTATGACGATAGTTTTCCTATTGAAGAAGCACGTGGGAAAGCCATACATTATGTCCTCAAGCTAAAAGATGTTCTAAAAAGAACCATGCCCAAGGTAGATGATGAGCTTGCCAAGGGGATTGGGGTTGAAACCTTAGATGAGCTTAAAATTAAGATAAAAGAGGACCTGGGACACCAATTAGAGAAGCAGGCCCAGACAAAAATGAGAAGAGAGCTCATGGATCTTTTGGTTGCAGAGAATCCATCAATAGAGGCGCCTGCAAGCCTTGTTGAACAAGAGGCGGAAAGACTCGTGCAAGGCGTTCAGCAGAATATAGAGCAGCAGGGCGCTCCTGCAATGGACCTTAGTGAGCAACAATTAAGTGAAATAAAAGATCACGCTGTAAGAAATGTTAAGGCCTCACTCGTACTGGGAGAAATATCCAGAAAAGAGGGAATTAGTGTCTCCGATGAAGATATTAACGAAAATCTTAGTGCTATTGCCCAGCAATATAATATGGGGACGGATCAGATACGTGAATTATATGAGCAAAACAATCTGTTAGAGGGGCTTGAAGCTACCCTGGCAGAGCGCAAAGTCATTGATTTTATTGTAGAAAATGCTGAGATTGATGAAGTTCTTGTCGAAGAAAATCACGTTGACAACAAACCGTAGTATCAGTATACTCATTTGTAATGTCCAGCTATGTACCTATCGTAATTGAGCAAACCAGCAGGGGCGAGAGGGCATATGATATTTTTTCCCGTTTATTAAAAGACCGGATAGTTTTCATAGGTTCTGTGATAAATGACGCTGTCGCTGACACTGTAATAGCACAGCTTCTGTTCTTAGAATCTGAGAACCCTGAAAAAGATATATATGTCTATGTGAATTCCCCCGGTGGTCATGTAACGTCCGGGCTTGCGGTTTATGACACTATGCAGTATGTAAAGCCCGATGTGGCGACAATGTGCATAGGTCAGGCAGCGAGTATGGGAGCGGTGCTTCTTGCAGGCGGCACACAGGGTAAAAGATACGCTCTGCCTCATGCCAGGGTTATGATTCACCAGGTGCTTGGCGGAGTTGAAGGACAGGCTACGCATATCGAGATTCACGCAAAAGAAATCCTCAGAATTCGTGAGGATATAAACCTAATACTTGCAAAGCATACAAATCAGCCAATTGAGAAGATACAATTGGACACTGAAAGGGATTTTTTTCTAAAACCAGAAGATGCCTTAGAATATGGCCTGATTGATGCTATAATTACTCATAGAGAGGTGGCTATCAAGTGACTTCGAAAAGGGACTCAAAAGAGGGAAAGCTTTATTGCTCTTTTTGTGGTAAGAGCCAAAAAGAGGTTAGAAAGCTCATTGCCGGGCCTACTGTGTATATTTGTAACGAATGTATAGAGCTCTGTAATGAGATAATAGCTGATGAAGAGGCAAAAGAAGGTGTACTTAAAAAACGCTATTCAAGCCTTCCGACACCACCACAAATTAAACAATTCCTAGACGAATATGTAATCGGACAGGTAAGAGCTAAGAAAATATTATCCGTAGCCGTCTACAACCACTATAAAAGAGTGGAGTTAAACGGCTACGCCAATGTAAAAAGAAACGCTGATGTAGAGGTGCAGAAAAGCAATATCCTTATGATGGGGCCTACAGGTAGTGGTAAGACGCT
>DAOVUC010000147.1 GCA_030632765.1 Candidatus Dadabacteria bacterium | reverse complement strand
TGCTCTCTATATATAGGAAACTCTTCTCAGCGTGTGCAGCGATAGACATTGTAAACAGCAGCAAAATAAGAATAATCAATTTTGTTGAGTACTTTAAAAAGTTGGTAATAGTTATGTCAAATCTGTCTAGGGTATTAATAGTTCTCATTCTATCTCTCCTAGATGCTGTTATGTACCATTTTACACTATCTTGGTTTATAAGATCAATTTAATCCATAATAATTGCAAATATCTTTAAAATATCATTGAGTTTCAATAAATATCACGGTTATATACATTTTTATACTTATGTAGTATAAGATGTTAAATACCTATCTATTAACTGCAACTTTGTCACATATAATTTTGAGAGTCAAACGCTTTAGTTGTTAATGCAAATGTGATAGAATAGCTAATATATTTATAAAAGAATTGAATATTCTGGAGGGGTTTAAAGTGAATATACTTAGAGTTCTTACTATCTTAGCGGTTATGTCCTTTCTCTCTCCTTTTTATTACAACATTGATGGGAACTTTGCTTCTGATAGCTGCTTTTCAGATCAATCGAGCATAACTATTCTAGAACCTCAAACTTTTGCGGACAGTGTCGGATTTCTTTACGCTCATGGGGGGTGGGCTTAACAAATGCGGGTGCCATTTCAACCGTAAAACCAATGAGTGCCATTGCCACCGAAATAAAGGCTGCGGGTGTGAGTGTCAGTCCTCTAGTTGTGAGTAATACCACCTAAACGTTTAGTCTTATAATTCTTATTGTCACCCTTGGGAATGTAGGGGCTAATTCTCAGGCATTCCTCAGCGTGGTCGACTAAACATAATTTTCTTGACATGACTGTTTAAAAATTGTTACTATAGCCTATAAGATTGATTGCTGTATTAATGGGGGGGATTATATGAATAAGGACAGCAATGCCAAAGAGGCCTCAAAATCCGGATCGACCTGGGAAAGCATGCCGCATTCCTCGCGGGGTAAGATTGTATGGGGCTTATGGTTTATCACCTTTATTGGTTTGGTTCTCGGATTCTTTTACCGTGAATTCTACGAATATGTGGTGATGTTTAGCGCGGTTCACGTGATATTATTCTTGTTCTTTTTCAGGTTTCAAATAAAAGCGTTTCCGGTTCAGTCGAGAATTGCCTATTTAATCTGGGTTGCGGTCGGAACTTACGTTCCCCATATGGTGATACTCATGTACATAACCACAATCGGCTTAGCCTCGAATCTTTTCATCGGCTATTGCCCTCTTGCGCGTATGATGTACCTTTTGCCCTGGAACAGAGAAGAGCCTTTTTCGTTTGGTCTCCTTAAGCGTGTTGTTCTTACTCTACCCGTGCCCGGACGGTTCAAGCCGGCATCTCCAGCTAGTTGATTTTTCTGTAATAGGGCTTGTAATATTTACAAAACTATATTATTGAGACGTAAAAAAACGCCCGGTGCCTTTCTTATGAAAGGTAAGGGGCTTAACAAGTGTGGGTACAACTTTAAAAGAATGACGGGCGAGTACCATTGCCCCCGAAATAAAGGCTGCGGGTGTGAGTGTCAGTCCTTTAGTTGTGAGTGATACAACCTAAACGTTTACTTTCATAATTGTTATTATTACCCTTGGGAATATTGCCGTTTCCGTTTAGAATATTCCTCAATCTGCTAGATGCTACCGGAGAATAGAATATTGACTGTTAAAGATACAATTCTTACAGAAGAGATAATATCTCAGCTAAAAGAAAAAGGTGTCTCTAAAGAGGCGGCTTTTTCACAAATAGAAACTTTCAAGAAAGGGATACCATATACTGAGTTAGTGCGTCCCTGCACTATTGGGGATGGAATAGAGAATATCGATGAAGAAGTGCAAAAGTATGTGGGGCTTTATGAAAGTGAATCTGAATCGAAGAAAGTAATTAAATTTGTTCCCGCCTCAGGCGCTGCCAGCCGTATGTTTAAAGAGCTGCTCGCCGTAACTGGCCGTGGGAGTGAGATCAATAAGGATGCGCTCTATGATGCGGGCGATTCTGACTCTAGGGCTTTCCTTCGTTTTGTAGACAGTATCTCAAACTTCGCATTCTACAATGAGCTTAAGACTATTCTCGAAAAAAATGGTTTTAAGATGGACCAGCTCCTTGAAGATGGTGAATATAAGGAAATAGCGGACTATACTCTAGGACTTGATGGGCTTAATTACGCCAACCTTCCCAAAGGGATAATCAAATTCCACCGTTACGGGGATTACTCTCGCACAGCTTTTGAGGAGCATCTGGTCGAGGCAAGCGTATATTCAAAGGATGGCAAGGGAATATCCCGGGTCCATTTCACAGTATCTCTCGAACATCTGGGGAAAGTAAAAGAGCTGTTAGATCGCGAAATTAAGGTTTACGAGAAAAACGGTGTTAAATTTGAGATCTCTTATTCCGTACAAAAACCCTCTACCGATACAATAGCAGTCGATATGAAGAATAGGCCTTTTCTAGATGATAGCAGCATGATTGTATTAAGGCCTGGCGGTCATGGTGCTCTTATAGAGAACTTAAATGAGCTCGATTGTGACGTGGCATTTATTAAAAACATTGATAACGTAGTGCCTGATCGTTTGAAGGTGGAGACTTCTTTATATAAAAAAGCCCTCGGGGGATATCTACTAAATCTACAAAGTAAGATGTTTGGCTATCTAAAGAAACTAGACGCCGGGCAGTGCGATAATGGTTTTTTAGAGATCTTGACCAAGTTTATAAATTGCGAACTTAAGATAGAGCTCTCATCAGATTTCGGAGATTTATCTATAGATGAGAAATTAGGTTATCTCCGGGCAAAATTAGATCGACCTGTCAGAATCTGTGGTGTGGTAAAAAACATAGGTGAGCCGGGTGGGGGCCCGTTCTGGGTTAGGGGTAGTAACGGTAATCTTACAAAGCAGATAGTTGAATCCTCACAGGTAGATATGAACTCCCAAGAACAAAAATCGATATGGGATTCCTCAACTCACTTTAACCCGGTGGATATAGTGTGCGGATTAAAAAATTATAAAGAGGAACCTTTTGATTTAAGGAATTACGTTGATCCGGATATGGGTTTCATCTCTCATAAATCTAAAGACGGAAGAGACCTTAAAGCCCTTGAACTCCCGGGATTGTGGAACGGGGCGATGGCCGACTGGAATACATTATTTGTAGAGGTGCCTCTTAGTACTTTTAATCCGGTTAAGACAATATTTGATCTCCTAAGGTCTGAGCATCAAGCAGAGGAATGATCTTAATATGATAAGACAAACTGCATTAGTTGATATCCAGGTCGATATTCCAAAGGAACTAACAGATCTATCAAAATCTTTCGCTAATGTGCTTTTGAATATAGGGTCCCTATACGCATTACAGCTCAAGGGTGATTTGCCTGTCGTAGCAGAAAACGGTATTTGGCGGGAAATACCAAAACGCCTGAGAATTACAGAGATACCTGAGACTGAGAAGGATAATTTCGAGGAACAAATACAAACTCTTGAAAAAGGAATATTTGATCTCTATCCGGTTACCGTTAACTGTGGAGATAGCGAGGTAGATTTAATAATTGGAAAAGTTTTTTCCTCAGAGGGTGATAGTGTTAGCTACTACTCAGGAGCGGCGGGCCTTACAAATAATAACTATATAAATGTTATTGACCAATTTGATTCTAAACTAGAAACATTATGCGAACTACTTGCGGTCAGATCGTTAAATGGCGGTGAGTCAATAAGAAATAAAGCGCCTGAGATAAAATGCCTTGATGTGTTTTCACTTGCGGGTGGGCTCGATGTCTCTCATAAGCCAATATGCGTATTCTTTTCAGGCGGTAGTCCAGAGAATATCTCATCTCTATCTAATATGAGGGTCTTTCTGAATCTCTATTCCGCGCGCTTTATGTCCCTAACAATGGATATAGCTGGGCGGTATCTATTAGGATCTGAAACCTTGCAGGACCTCTCGGATTCAGAAGTCTCGAAGCTGCTTCTAATCTGGCTTAGGGGTCATGACATTGGGCACTTTATTGGGGAAGACAAATTAGGTGATACAATGCAGGAATTTGATACGGACTATATGATCTTGCATGAGCTTAAATCCGATATGATAGCTCTTTATTCGTTTAGGCTGTTTTCAAACGATCTTTTAGATAAGGACTTACTTGCGAAGATTTATTATCTTTCGCTATCCGAGATGCTGCGTTATATAAGACGAGGTAATATCTTAAAATATCCGGACTCTGCATCGGCTTATTTAGCATGGCGTTATTTTGAGCGCTCAGGAGCTATTAAATATGATTCCAGGGACGGGAAATTCAAAATTGACTTGCCATTGTTTGAAGATGCGATATCGGTTTTTACCCAGGAGCTACTCAGCATATTCAGTGAAGGTGACGCTGGGCGGGCTAGGCAGCTAGTAAAAAGCTTCGGGAATCTACAAACAACAAATGAAAACGATTTTTCTCCCAGGGACTGTTCTGAAAACCTAAGAGAAGTTATTAACGATACTGATATTGCTCATTACATAGACTATAATTTTATAACAGCCGAGTAAGTTGCCGTATTGATTAAGCAGGCTTTTTTCTTTAAGGAAAGGGGTGTGTAGTAAATTAATTCCCACCAGTTCCCCATTCTTTACTATTTTCTATAAGGTTATTTATATTCTCTTTATCCTCACTATTTATAGCGTTAATATTAAGATATAAAGAGAGGGTTTGTCTTATTAGATCAGAGGCGAATCTATTGCCACCCCCTTTTGCTATAATGTTAGCAGTTTCAGATATGGATATCTTCGTTTCTTTCAGAGCAGCAATTGTAGCTATTCGTAAAAGCCCTTCTATCATAGAATCAGGTTGTTTCTCCATCTTGCTATCTGAAGGAAATGAATCACCGATACAAAGAGCGGTTTGTCTTAAATAGTAGATAAAGATTTTGTTATAACTCAAATAGAGCTCTTCTTTTATGTGAATTTCCTCTCTTAAATCTTCAATGCTTATCTCGCTATCGGATCTCTCCCCAAAGCTTTTTAGGATCGTCGCTTTAATTTGATCAAGGCTTATAAAACGTAGTGCCATTTGGAAAGATTCCAGAGCTAAATGAGAAAATTTATCTTTCTCATTAATTATCAGCGGGTCTTTCGTGTGCTGAGTTAAAAAAAGCACAATATTTGCGTAATCGTTATTCTGGAGCTCCCGGTATCTCAGCTGTGGTTTGAAATAACATTTTAATTGGCAATAGCTGATAAGTCTA
>DAOVUC010000049.1 GCA_030632765.1 Candidatus Dadabacteria bacterium | reverse complement strand
CGAAGGGGCCATCTAAAACTGCGAAGGATTACACTTTATCACAAGAACAAACAAAATCAACGGTGGCAAATGCCACATTTTTCTCAATTCATAAATTAGTAATTGGATATGCAATTTTCGTAAGGTAAAACTCTGTGTATGAAAATTAGCCTAATAAGAAATATGATCTCGAGAAACAAGATAATTATTCTCCTTTTTGTAATTTTAATTTCCTGTGACAGCATGGGAGATTCCGACAGCGGCGATATGGATGATATGGTTCCGGATAACCCAATAATACAACCATCTCCTCCTGGCGCACCCCCAACGAGCCCAAATCCAACTCCTCAGCCAACTGAGGCTCCGCCAATCCCGACACCACTGCCGACAAACGCGCCAGTTCCAACTCCACCGTCCGGTCAACCTCTTAATGAGTTTCAATCGTTAGTTCTGGACCTGGTCAATGATGTGAGAGCGCAGTCCAGAAACTGCGGTAGTGAATTTTTTCCCGCTGCACCTCCGGTAAATTGGGATGTTCGCATAGAGAGTGCGGCACTTAAGCACTCACAAGATATGGCTCAGAATCAGAACTTCAGCCATACCGGCACTGACGGCTCAAACGCCGGAGACAGGCTTTTAATGCAAGGCTATAACTGGTCTACCTGGGGTGAGAACATCCTTGTCGGTCTAGATGACGCTAGAGACGCCGTAGATGCATGGATAGGTTCTTCAGGTCACTGCAGCATCATTATGAGCCCCACATTGTTAGAAGTAGGTGCAGGAGTTTCACAAGGACTCTTTCAAAGCAGTACCGCCTCGTATTGGACACTTGTTTTTGCGACTGAAAATTGATCTCTTCCTTATTACAAGTTTTCTCTAATTACCAAACGGCTAAGAAAATTCAATCCTGGGTTTTTAATTGTTCTTTAAACCGCTTGTAGTTTTGGATGTAATGCTCAGCCGAATGCTTTAACTCTTCTATCTCTTCTTCATTAACTTCCCTTACTATCTTTCCCGGCGATCCAAGAACCATAGAGTTGTCAGGAATCACCTTCCCCTGAGTGATAAGAGAGTTCGCACCGATTATACAGTTCTTTCCTATTACGGCATTGTTTAAAACTACAGCGTTAATCCCAATCAAGCTGTTCTCCCCTATTGTGCACCCATGGAGCATAGCCTGATGTCCCACAGTAATGCCTTTGCCTAAGTTGAGCGGAATTTCCTCATCAGTATGAAGAACCGCCCCGTCCTGAATATTTGTGCCTTCCCCAATTGTAATCAGGTCATTATCTCCCCTTATCACAGCGTTAAACCATATACTCACATCACTGTGAATAATTACAGATCCAATCACTGTAGCGTTATCAGCTATAAAGTAATCATCTCCAACAATCTGAATTTTTTTATCACCGAGTGAGTAGATCAACATTTTCTCCTTAGTCTTTCGTATTATATTAGACTATTTTATACTTTTTAAGCTAAACATTTAGATCAACCTGTGCCAGCCCTTTATCCCTGTGGCTAAGAACACTTGAAAAGTAGGGCTTATTTTTAAGTATTCATATATCTCAAATGCTTCCTCTTCGCTTCTAAATACCGCGTAAACCGCAGAGCCGCTTCCTGTCATTTGAGCTGATTTTATATCCATAGATGTAAGTATTTGTTTATAAGATGATATTTCCGGGTGAATTGAAATTGCCGCCTCCTCAAGATCATTTTGTAAAGGCATATCTTCCTTTTTATCTATGAATTTTTTTATGCGCCCCTCTAAATTGTTTTCGGATGGGGCAATATTATCTTTAGGGATGATGTTTAACTCATCCCATTTTTTATATACTTGTTGCGTTGAAGTATGAAGGTTTGGAGATAGAATCACATAGTGAAGAATTGGGAATTCTTTCAATATGCTTATTTCTTCTCCAATTCCTTCCATTGTAGCAGTGAGCGAACGAATAAAGAACGGTACGTCAGCGCCGATTTTAGGCGCAATCTTGAATAAATCATCCTCTGATAAAGCCTTGGTGATCCTGTTTAGGCCGATTAAAACAGCGGCTGCGTTGCTGCTTCCACCCCCAAGCCCCGCCCCTAGAGGGATTCTTTTCTTAATGAATATCTTTGTCTTTAAGTTGACGCCGCTGTTTTGAAGGAATAATTCAGCAGCCCTCCAGGCTAGGTTGCCTTTACCTGAAGCAATAGAGACCCCGCTTGATTCAATCTCAATTCCCTCTCCATCTTCAACATCAATACTCACTTCATCAAACAGGTCTATTGGCTGTATTATGGATCTGATTTCATGGTAACCATCGGTTCTTACCCCGAGTACTTCGAGGGTTAAATTAATCTTTGCAGGCGAAAGTAATGTTATTGAGCTCATGAATATTCTAGTATGACTGATATTTTTTATAAAGTTTATAGCCTTTTTGCTTATTTTGGGGAAAAAGCCGTAATATTGGTGCAAGATAATGTTGCAATGATTACAGCCGTTTATAACACGTCAAATATAGTCTTAAGTAATTCTCTTAATTTAGGTCCTTTTTCACTTGACATTTAAAGTAGAATACTTTATTTTTATATACGAAATTAAAGCGCATACTTAAAAATCATCCTCCATCCTCCTTTAAGAGAACGGGAGCACTTCTTGAGCGAGAAGTGTTCCCGTTTTTCGTTTTGGCCCGTAATAAATACAATATACAATCTTAGGCATTTGAAAGCTTGCTAGAATTTCGAGTAAAGTAATATATGTTACTCGACACAATGTCTGATTTGAGATTTTGGAGGAATACTTGTTCATAAAATCACACAGGGTATTAGTCTTCTTAGTGCTATTCCTATTTATCTTCTCTCTCTCCAGCTGTATTTTTGTACGAATGGTGAAGGTTAAGAACCAGCTTAATGATTTTGAGACTAATTTTGATCTCAACGATGAGCGGGGACTTACACTGGTCTTCAAGAATCCGGTACTTCTCACCGATGATGTTATATGGCTTATGAAAGGCAGCCCTGTATCGGTAGAAACAATAGATGAGGGGCAGTTATGGACTTATGTTTTTCAGAAGCAGCACACAGTCTCCCAGGATGAGGGAGATACATACGATATTCCTATCCTGATGGTAATGGAAGACGGCAAACTCACCCAGGTTACATTTCCTAAGCGCTTTTTAAAGAATCTATCAATTCCGCTCTTTAAAAAGATGCTTACCTCCATGGGTAATGCCGATGTGAGTAAATTAAGAAGGAGCGCAATCTCTAAATTTTCAGGCGACGATCCAACTGAAATCCCAACTTCAGATAACGTCGTTGAAACACTGGGTGTGCCGTATGAGGTTGAAGATTTAGGTGAAAATTCCAAACTCTCATATTTATATTATTTAGAAGACTCAGATGGGAGTGCTAATAAAGATAATTTGAACTTCGAACTCTGGTTTATTGCCGATAATAAAGACAAAGCGCTCAAGAGGGTTGGCGGAAAAATTAGAGGCATAAAATTATCACTCGATTTTGATACAAACCAGAAATAGTATGTTTGAGCGCTGAATCTATTTAGTGTTTTCCCTCTTCTAATCTCAAACCCTTAGGAACAATGACCCTCTCTGATAAATCAAACAGTCCCTGTATTAATAGAGCAAGCACTGCAGCTGGTATTGCGCCCTCCAGAATAAGAGCCATGTTGTCTAACCTGATTCCGCTTAATATGGGCTGACCGTAACCACCCGCTCCAATCAAGGCTCCAAGGGTTGCGGTTCCGACATTAATTACGGCGGAAGTTTTTATGCCGGATAAAATGGATCTTGAGGCAAGCGGAATTTCAATAAGCCTAAACTGGGCAAACGGAGTTAAACCAAGAGCTTCTCCTGATTCCCTTATGTCTCGCGGTATGTCTTTTAGCCCTGAATATGTGTTCCTTACTATCGGAAGAAGGCTGTAGAGAAAGAGCGCCACTATAGCAGGCACTGTCCCTATTCCAAAAAACGGGATCATAAAAACGAGAAGGACTAAAGATGGGAGAGTCTGTATAATACCAACAACTCCCAATACCAAATGTCCTACCTTTTGGTTCTGATATGCGAATATACCAAGAGGAATAGATACTATAATTGCGGCGCTGAGGGATATAACTACAAGAAACAGATGTTGGAGAGTGTTGTGGTACAGTCTGCTCAGAAAAGATTCATGCACCGGGGTAGTATTGACCCTGTGTGTTTCTTTAAGGTAATTTGAAGCTACAGTTTTCTCACTTATACCATCAATTTTCACCGAAGCGTTCATTTGTACCATTTTTTGCTCCGATATATTTTGCTCTAATTTGAGAATGGTCTTAAGAGCTTTGGGATTTTTATTCTCCAAATCCTTTCGGTACAAGAGAACAGCGTAATAATCTTCAAAATGCTTCAGATCATCCTCTAATATTTTCAAGTCGTAATAGGGGATCTCGGCATCAGTTGAGTAAAGGTCTATCATATCAATATGCCCGCTCTCAAGCCCGCGGTAAGCCAGATCGTGGTCGAGTCCCTGTACGTTTTTCTGCGGCAGTCTGTATGCACCTTTTAGGCTCGGCCACCCATCCCCCCGGTTCACAAACTCACTGGAAAATCCAAACTTAAGCTCAGGATGTTCTCTGAGTTGAGATATTGTCTTGATTCCGAGCTTATCTGCGTTATCTCTTTTCATGCCAAGCGCGTAAGTGTTGTTAAACCCAAGCGGTTGGCTTATACCTATTCTATATTCTAAAAGTTCTTCTTTAAGCTCTCTTTGATTATTAATTTCTTTACTAGAGAATATTTCTTGAGTGATGGTTCCGGTATATTCGGGATAAATATCAATATCGCCGTTTAATAGAGCATTCCACAAAACTCTGGTTCCGCCTAACTCTTTTCTATACTTAACATCCGCTCCACTGCTCTCGGCAAGCTGCGAGACAATCTCCCCAATTATCACAGACTCCGTAAATTTCTTGGACCCGATTTTAATTTCTTTCTTAGAGTCTTTCGGGTTGTTACAGGAAGAGGCTATTAGAACAAATAGAATTAGAAGGGATATATTCAGGAGTTTCATTTATATATCTCCAACTGATTCAAGGTGAGTTCTCTGTGCGTTAATAAAAGTTGTTACAAAGGGGTCTGCCGGTTTTTTCGCCAGATCATAAATTTTACCTTCCTGTATGATACTCCCCTCTTTGATAAGAACTAT
The DNA here is from genome assembly GCA_030632765.1 of Candidatus Dadabacteria bacterium. GTDB lineage: Bacteria > Desulfobacterota_D > UBA1144 > Nemesobacterales > UBA2774 > CR02bin9. Next base: position 3,873 of record DAOVUC010000049.1, on the reverse strand, counting down.
CTTGTCTCCGAAAAATGCCGCCTCCCCAATGTCATGAGTAACCATTACAACTGTTTTGCAAAGGGAGCTGAAAATTTCTTTTAGATCGTTTTGCAGCTCGCTCCTAATTAAAGGGTCAAGCGCCCCTAAGGGCTCGTCGAGTAATAACATATCCGGATCAAGCATAAGAGCTCTCATTAAGCTAAGACGCTGCCTTTGGCCTCCGGAGATTTGGATCGGGTATCGTGTGAGCGCGTCCTTAGGAAACTTGGTAAGATCACAAAGTTCATCGATGCGTTTTTGAATACGTTTTTTATCCCAATCCAGGTAGCTTGCCATAAGAGAAACATTCCCCTGTGCTGTGAGGTTGGGAAAAAGCCCTCCTTCCTGTATTACGTACCCCATCTTTCTTCTAAGTAAAATTAAATTATCCGAAGTTAGAGTGTCTCCCTCAATATGGACTTCTCCCCGCTCTGGTGTAATTAATCCTATAATAATTCTTAGAATAGTTGATTTTCCGCACCCGCTAGGCCCTATTAAAACGGTTGTCTTTGCGGTCTCTATAGTCAAATCAATCGATTTTACCGCGTGATTTTCTCCATAGTCTTTGGAAATGTTTAATAGATTTATCATGGCTATTCTATAATCTTAGAATGATAGAATGAGATTATACTTTTTTTTAAGTTCTAATTGCTGATTGCAGAACTCTATTTTATTTAAATATATAGATTGCTCTTTTTCATCATTAGTAAGTTCAAGACATTTTGAGAAATGCTCTATCGCTTCTTTATATTTGTGAAGCTTTATATAGAGTTCAGCTAAGGTTGAATTTAGTGTATTACTTTTGTTAGGGTTGTTCGGGGTATCAATCCTCAAGACGGCGTCTATAGCTGCTTTTGGTCCCTCGATGTCTGAAATTACCTTAGCTCTTTCAAGTTCTATCTCAAGAGAATTATTAATCTCCAAGTACTGGTTATATAGGGAAAGGATCCTCTTCCAATTGGTAGATCTGTAATCTTTTGCCAGTGAATGGCAGGCGCAAATTCCGGCTCTTAGGTGGTATTCCGTTGCGTTGCGTCCACCGGCTGACTTCTCGAGATACATGATGCCCTCTTCAATCATTCGCTTGTCCCAAAGTGTGCGGTTCTGGTTTTTTAAGTCGGGGTTTTCTGATATGTTGTTGATTATAGCTCGTAGCCTGGACGCTCTTAATATCATATAAGCAATTAGAGCATGTGTTTCAGGTTTGTTACTTTCAGGTTTTAAAATGAGTTCTTTGGTCGATTTTATTATCTGCCGGTATTCGTCACGCTCCTCATAATTACTTCCACTATATGATGCTTTATAATAGTGGTTGAATTTCTCATATAAGTGTCTTAGAGTTTTTGCCAGATCAACGTTTGGTTTATCTTGATTAAGGTATAGGGATTCTTTTGTAATGATTTCTTCACCGTATCTTTGTTTTTATAGTTAGGTGCTTATAGAAGATTAATATAACAGAAGAATAGTTTCCAGTTTTCCTTCCTGCTAGGTTGCCTTACTACCAGCCCTCTGTTCCCCGCTCCCCTTTAAAAGGTCCTACGATATCACTGGTAATCCAGCCCCCGTAAAATTTCCCTTCTTGGGACTGAGCTATTTCCCCGTCTACAAAGCATCCGTCCATTTCCTGGGGGTAAATAGCGATATAATTTCTAATAGATTCAAAGGATGGGGTAGGGTCGGGATAATACCAGGCCGCATCTAGAGTGGCTTTATCATGAACCTTTATGGTGTAGTAGTATGCGACCCCCTTCCATTCACAAAGTGAGTGCTTGTCACTTTTTTTAAAATACTTCATTTCTATATCTTGTGTAGGAATGTAGTAAACAGGGGGACTCGATGTTTCAAGGACTCTTTTTGCATCCGTAGTGTCCGCAATTAATATGTCATTAAAAAAGACCTCTATATGTTTCTCTGTATCCTCAACTCTAGGGGGTCTTGGGTAATCCCAAACAGACTCTTGACCTGGTCCGGGTTCAATTCGATTTCTACTCATAATAGTTATTTAACTGTGAAATATAGGATACCGAATCTGTTTTCTTTATCCGTCCATACTTTCTCCAAATCGTATGCGTCAGAGATAAGATCCTTAAAATCTTCCACACTGTATTTGTAGGAGTATTCAGTCAGTATGGTCTCGTTCTTTACAAATGTGATACTGGACCCGTTCAAATGAACTGTCTGATCTGAAAGACTAATGAGGTGCATTTCAATTCTTCCTTCATTTCTGTTGTAAAATGCGTGGTGTTTCCAATTATCCATATTAAAGTCCGTGCCGAGCTCCCGGTTTAATCTTCTTAATATATTGAGATTAAAATCAGCTGTAACTCCTTTTTTATCGTTATACGCATCCTCTAAAGTCTTATTATCTTTTTTTAAATCTATTCCGATCAAGAGCCCATTTTCTCTTCCCAGGCGATTGGCGATCCTGTTTAAGAACTTAGCAGCGTACTTTGGTTCGAAGTTTCCAATTGTTGAACCGGGGTAATAGACTGCTTTTTTTGAGTGCGAGAATTCAAAGTTAGGAAGGTTCAATGGCTGAGTATAATCAGCGTAAACAGGGAATATTCTTAGACTGGGATAGTCTTTTGCAAGAGCATTCACTGAATTGATTAAATGTTCTTCTGATATATCAATCGGTACATATCCTGCCGGGTCTTGAAGGCCGGTAAGTAAAAGTCTGATTTTCCTGCTGCTTCCGCTCCCAAGTTCTATCAATAAACATTTGTTTCCTAGCACGGAGCAAATATCCTCTATATTATCTAACATGATCGAGGTTTCGGTTCTTGTGAGATAGTACTCATTCAGCTCACATATCTCATCAAAAAGGGCAGAGCCCCTTTCATCATAAAAGAGTTTGCTGGGAAGTTCTTTTTGAGGTTTATTAAAGCCTCTGAGGATTTCCTCTAGAAGGTTTTCTTTTTCAGGCTCAAATTTTTTTAATCTACCTAGGTTTCTATTCATTAGATTTTTTTGTATGGTTGTATGCTTGAAATATTAATCCTCGTCTTTAGCGAGCCTTATTCCCATGAACTGCCATCTAGCGTCCGTAGGAAAAAAGTTTCTATATGTTTTTCGGATATGGGATTTTGATGTTGCGCATGATCCGCCCCTAAGAACCATTTGATTGCACATAAATTTGCCGTTGTATTCCCCAAGTGCTCCGGGAGGTGTCTTATATCCCGGATACGCGGAGTATGCGCTTTGTGTCCATTCCCAGACATCACCGAACATTTGTTTAAGAGGTTGTCCATTTGAGCTTTTGTTCAAAGGTGCTGGATGAAAATTCATGTTGTCAACAAAATTACCCTCTATTTCTAAATTAGATGCAGCAACTTCCCATTCGGCTTCGGTAGGTAGTCTTGAACCCGCCCATCTCGCATAGGCGTCGGCTTCAAAATAGGATACATGCGTAAGTGGTTCGTTAGGCTCTACTTTGCGGAGCCCAGTGAGAGTAAACTGCATCCACTCACCGTTAATTTTCTGCCAATATAAAGGCGCTTTCCAATCATTTGTCTCAACTGTGGCCCAACCCTCTGAAAGCCAGATCTCAGGGGTTTCGTAGCCCCCGTCTTTTATAAATTCCAGATATTGGGCGTTTGTTACCAAGCGGGAGCCAAGCATATAGGGGTTTACATAGACTTTATGCGAGGGATATTCGTTATCATACCCAAATCCTTCACCCTCATTTCCTATATTGCAGACTCCCCCTTCAAAAGATACCCATTTAAGCTCTTGTGGTTTATCAGTAGTCCGGCCAGGTTTTTGCTTACTAACGTATCGCGGGTTTAATGGATTCTCAGATAATACATGCTTAATATCGGTAAGTATTAATTCTTGATGCTGCTGTTCGTG
>DAOVUC010000292.1 GCA_030632765.1 Candidatus Dadabacteria bacterium | reverse complement strand
GTTTAGGCTTGTGCACAGGGGTGTTACTGAAGAAAGCCCCTATTGCAGCTAAATAGCAGGCGAATATAGCAAAAAGAAACGGATAGTAATAACTTCCTGTAGTATCAAAAACGTAACCTGCAAGAATCGGGGCGCATATTGCCGCAAGGGAGTATGAAGTGCCGAATATCCCGTAAATAGCTCCCATTGCCTTAAGACCATAGAACTTTGCCAATAGAGTAGGGAAGATAGGTACAATTGCACTGTAAAAGAACCCGAACAATAATCCGAACAGATAAAATGCCCAGATTTGATCAAATGTCAGAAGAAGTATTATTGAGCTTCCCTGTGCTAAGAGACATACAAATAAGACCTTCCGGTATTCTAGTACCTCTGCCAATAAAGAAGTTAGGACGGTTCTACCAATTATGCTCCCAAGACCTATTGCCGCTGCAGGGCCTGCGGCAGCTATTGCCGAGATATGAAGATCGATTTCAAAGTTGTAGAACTGGGTGACTATTATAAGGAACGTTATAAAGGCCAGAGTGTACATTGCGTACATTACCCAATAATTAGGTGTAGAAATTGCCTCAAGGGCTGTCCACTCTTTTTTATCGTTATTTGTACTTCCTATATTTTCTGCAGCGACATCTTCTTCAATGTCTTCTTCTCCATATGGTTTAAGACCCAGGTCTTTGGGGTGTCCTCTTAATACAAATGCCGCCAAGAGCGTGACTAGCATAATTCCACCCAGTGAAAAAAGTGCATTTCTGTAGCCAAAGTTGTTAATCAGAGAAGCTGTTAGTGGGTTGGTTATGAGACCACTTAAAGGAACTCCGGTTGTAATAATACCTATCGCAAGCGCTCTTTTTTTTGTGAACCATCTGCTAATAACAGCAACGCATGTTATGTATAAAACGGTGTCGCCTATTCCGACAAATACACTGTAGAACAATATCAGCTGCCAGACACTCGTGGCAAATCCAGAAAGGATCATTCCAAGAGCAGCTATTGATCCTCCGCAAAAAATTACAATTCTTGGATCGTATTTATCTATAAGCCGTCCTGCTATGATAAACCCGGGGGCTAAAATAAGGGATCTAAATGAAAAGAGAGAAGAGCCCTCCGCACGAGACAATCCGAATTCTTCATTGATGGAGGGCATGAATACGCCAAAGGAATAAAGTAAAAGACCGTCAAGAATGATAATTAATAGCGAGGCTGCTACAATGTACCATCCGTAATATATCTTTTTACCGAACATATATTATCCTGAAAAATTCCCCTGGAAATTCTCTTGTATATGAATAGACCGCAAGACTATAGGGTTTGTTCAAGAACCTGTAGCGTCATTTGGGTCGTTTAAGTTGGGTAATCATACCTGAAAAACGGAAATTGTTTTATCCGTGTTCTATGTTATTTAGGCTCAAGGTCAGGGGATAGATGGAGATTATCCTCCAACCTCACTGATCTTGGTGCTTATTATATTAGCCTGCTCCGTAAAACCTTTAGAATTAAGCTTATCCTCTGCTTTTTTTAGGATTGCTAAGTTCTCTTTCGTCCAATTACCGCTCTTAGCTACTTCTGATATAGCAACCACAAGGTCATCTCGCATTTCAGTATTGGACTCTGTAAATTCCCAGCTATATAGAAGAACATTTAGTGCTTGAGGGCTATTTTCAATATCTCTTTCAGATGCGGTTTTCTTGTCGCTCCTTCCTAGCCATGAAATCAAAGTTTCAGAGTCTTGATTTCCTCCCGCAACCAAATAAGCCAGCAGTCTGAGCTTGGTAGTGTCAGAGGGGTGCGGATAGGATGATGCGAGGATAATTAATACTGTGTCTTTATCTAGAGGGGCCATCTGCCCAAGCGCCCTCACTGCGCTTGCACGGATAATAGTGGTTGTACCCATTAGGAGTTCCGCAACTATTGGGGCTTGCTCTTTTGCTGCGTTACCCATATTCCCCAAAGCTTCCACACCGGCCACAATTTCTACTCTGTTAGCTTTTTGATCCTTACTTCGCTCTTGTATAAATAAGCCGACCTTAGGTGCTTGTTCTGTTGCTGAAGATCCAAGGTTCCCAAGCGCAATGGCCGCGCTTGTTCTTACAAGCTCGTCTTGATCATTCAATAGCTCAGCAACTTGAGGGGTATATTCCCCGGCCGGAGCGCCGATATTCCCTAGTGCCTGAGCTGTTTTGTCACGGACCGTGCTGTCCTCGTCATTTAATAACTGGGCAAGCTCCGATATTTGATTCTCATCTAGCGAGTTAATTTCTCCAAGTGCCCATGCTGTGTCAGCCCGTACATCGCGGTCAGGGTCACTTAGGAGCAGTATAATATTTGGTACCTGCTCACTAGCATTAGCCCCCATTTTGCCAAATGCTTTAACACCTGATGAGCGTATAACAGGGTTCTTATTTTTAAGCAGTTCTTCTATACCAGGTATCGCTACCTTAGCGTTTTCTCCAAGTCTGCCGAGCGTGAATGCTGCAATTGCTGCTCTTGGAAATATGGGCAAG
>DAOVUC010000195.1 GCA_030632765.1 Candidatus Dadabacteria bacterium | reverse complement strand
ACAAGATCGTTTCCATTGTCTCGAAGGGCTATTATTCCGTATCTTGCTCTTACAGTAAATACTGTATTTAACCATAGAGAAAACCATTGCCGCGAGGATAGAACATATTTAGTAAAATCAGTATTCCCACCAAAGGGACCCCCTGCAAACGATAAATTAGTTCGAGTGAGATTACCTTTATTTGGATCTAACAGGTTGTTTCTTGAATCCCAGACCATTCCGAGCCCAATACTGCTTATTGTTCTATTATTAGAAGTGAGTATCAGCCTTGCGTCATCATCAATGTCCCCTATTTTAACATTTTCTATCCTGTATGTAAGATTCGCATTTAACCATCTCCAGACTCTTCTTCCAATTGTTATGCTTCCGCCAAAGGAACTACGGTCAAAATCCCTAAAGGTTCTATCAGTCCTGAAAATTACAGCATCTAATGTCCAATCCGTATCTAAAAGATTCGGATCCGCATAGTTCACGAAAAATAGCTGAGTCACTCCGCCGACTTGGGCATTCAAAGAAGCTCTTTTACCGTAACCCCAGAGATTAGACTCTTGAATCTGGCCGGCAAATATAAATGTTTCGACCGAACTAAATCCCCCAGCAACACTAAAAAATCCGGTAGACTTTTCTTCCACTCTAACCTTTAAATCTATTTCGTCTTCAGTTCCGGGAACACGCTCTGAAACAACTTCAACATTCTCTTCAAAAAAACCAAGCCTGGTTACCCTAGGTCTTATCGCCTGTACTTTGCTAGCATTATAGAGCCGCTCTTCCTCTATAGGAATTTCCCTTCTTATAACCTTATCTCTGGTTCTATAGTTCCCAACAATATCGATATCTCTTATATGTACCTCGGGACCCTTTTCCATTTTAAACCTAATGTCTACAGTTAGTGCTTGCCGGTCCAGCGAAAAGCCGGGCTCAGTATTGGCAAACGCATAACCTCTATTGCCGTAAAAGGTTGTTAGTCCACTTATATCCTGGGCCAAGAAACTGCCTCTGAAAATTTCCCCGCTTTTTAATCTTAGAACCTCCTGCAATTCCTCAACAGGGACGATTAAATCTCCCTCAAACGAAAGGTCTTTAACAGTAAATTGATCTCCCTCACTAATCTTAAATGTAATGATATAGCCGTTTTTTTCTTCGCTGAAGTCAATTTCGGGCTTGCTTACCTTTACATCAAGAAATCCATTATCAATATAGGTTGTTCTTATTCTTTCAGAATCGTTCTGTACCTCACGCGGAATATAAAGCCCCTTCTTTGAAATAAAAGAAAAAATCCCCTTGGGTTTTGAATATAGACCCTTTTTTACTACCTTTGTCTTTAGTTTTTCATTACCAACATATACAACTTTCTTTATATACGCTTTTTTACCTTCTTTTATGTCAAAGGTAACACTCACAGTACCGTCCCCTTCGGGCTCAATATCGTAATCAACAACAGTGCCTATTAGACCTTTCTCTGAATATAATTGTCCAATAGCTTCTTGGGTTTTTTTAACATTGTTTAGATCTATTATCTTCCCTTCTCTTACCGTGACAATTTCTAGAATATCGTCACTCTTTACATCCTTATTGCCTCTTAGTCGAAGATCTGCAACAATAGGTTTTTCTTTAACTTTGTATACTAAGATAATTCCCTCAGCGGTCCTATCAATCTCGGCGGATACGTCCTCAAAAGAACCAAGATTGTACATCTTCTTAATATCTTCTCTAACAGAAGCAGTTGAAAGCGGTTCTCCAACTTTGGATGTAATATTTAGCTGAATTAGCTCAGTCTCAACTCGTCGATTACCTTCCACTTTAATTTCAATTATCTGATCATTTTTTGAATCTAAATCGCCCTCTTCTTCTATTTCAACATTTCCACCTGTGCTATCAGTTGGGGTACCTTGCGCAACTTCCCAACCTAAAGCATCTTTTAATGCGATCTTCTCAACCCCTGCAGCTTGTCCAAACGAAGAGCCAAGACATACCGCAATTAAAAACATCGAGACAGTTAAAGAAAGGGCAACGGCAATATTGCGTTTATTAATTCGCATCAACAATTTTTCCATCAGTAAGCCTGATTCTCCTGTTAAGCCTGTTTGCAATTTCCATATTATGGGTAACTAAAACTGAGGTTATTCCATATTCGTCATTGAGCATCAAAAATAGATCGAGAATGGACTCTCCCGTATCCCTATCCAAATTCCCAGTAGGCTCATCAGCCAATATTACTTTAGGTTTTAATACAACCGCTCTAGCTATCGCGACCCTTTGCTGCTCACCTCCCGACAGTTCTCCCGGACGGTGTTCAAGCCTTTTTTCCAAACCTACCTTACCAAGAATCTCTAGAGCCATTTCTCTGGCCACTACTGAATCCAGTCCTTTAATCAAGCAAGGCATCATTACATTCTCTAATGCGCTGAATTCAGGAAGAAGATAATGGAATTGGAAAACAAAACCAATTTCACTATTTCTGAAAGCTGCAATTTCTCTGTCATTTTGGCTAAAGATATTATTACTATCGTAGCAAACTTCTCCCTGAGTGGGATGCTCAAGGGTTCCGAGTATGTGCAAAAGAGTACTCTTGCCGGACCCGGAAACACCAACAACAGCTAGAGTTTCTCCATGTGAAATATTCAAATCGATTCCCTTCAACGCCTCTACTCGACCACCGGCAGTTTCAAACACCTTCCATAAACCCTCAATTCGGATCACCATTTATTACTCATACCTCAGTGCCTCAATAGGATCTTTTCGAGACGCTTGAAATGCTGGATACAATGTTGCGATAAAACATATTAATATACTGAAGAATGCAACGGTTATAAAATAAAACGGTTCAATTTTAACTGGAAAGTCGGAAATAGGATAGACATTATTATCAAACGGAATTAGTGCCCTTACTGTCTCGCTGGTCTTTAACAAGTAACAAACCCCATATCCTGCTGCAGTACCAAGTAGAGTTCCCACAGTTCCAATTATCATTCCTTCTGTAACAAATATTTTTAGAATTCCACTTCTTGTAGCCCCCATAGCACGCAAAATAGCGATATCCTTTCCTTTTTCCATAACCACCATAGTCAATGTGCTAACAATATCAAGAGCAGCAACAAGTATTATTAATCCCAGTATAATAGCGATTGCAATCCTTTCTAATCGCAGAGCTTTAAATAATCTTTTATTTACCTCTTCCCAGTTCCTAGTGTAATATGGGAAACCAAGTATAGAAGTGAGTTCATTTCCCATTTTTTTTGCATTGTATATATCCTTTACTTTTACTTCTACTCCGGAGACCTGACCTTCCATATCAAAGAAATCCATCGCATCCCCAAGATCGATATAAGATATTGAAGAATCATATTCAATCATACCGTAATCAAACATTCCTATCACTTCATACTTCTTAACCTTTGCTGTTTGACCAAATGGTCCTAACTTTCCAAATGGGGAGACCAGACTGACCAAGTCACCTTCTATAACACCTAAATTAGCCGCAAGCTCTTTTCCAATAAGTATAGGGGGTTTTCCAGACTCAGTCTCCGCACTTAATTTCCCTAAAACTTCTCTGCCGATCTCACTTAACTGCTCATCATTTAATTTTTTTTCAGATCGCCCTTTCCCTACAGTACCGTTACCAATGGCCTGCTCAATGCTGGTTACTTTGCCTGCAGTATTAGGATCAACTCCTCTTATAACCGATCCGGAAACGTTTCTTTCACTAGAGATCATCCCCTGCCCGTATATGAAGGGGCTAGCCCCTTCAACCCCCGGGAACTCAAGCACGTCCTGTTTTATTTCACCATAATCCTTCATGGGACCGTTGTAGCTAAGCACAACGAGATGGGAGCTGACACCAAGGATTTTTTCCCTTAGCTCCTCCTCAAACCCGCCCATAACGGCAAGAACGATGTTAAGCGCCATTACACCAATTATTACCCCTAGAACCGAAATTATTCCTATTATAGAAGTAAACTTCTGCTTTCTCCGGGAACTGAGGTATCTAAGTCCTATAAAAAATTCATATTTCATTAGGGTCTGAGGTGAGGAAAGAAAATAACTTCCCTTATTGAAGGAGAATTTGTAAATAGCATGACTAGACGATCAATCCCTATGCCCTCACCCGCTGTAGGTGGCATACCATGTTCTAGTGCAGTGACGTAATCCTGATCCATTTCATGCGTTTCTTCTTCGCCTTT
>DAOVUC010000225.1 GCA_030632765.1 Candidatus Dadabacteria bacterium | reverse complement strand
GAGAAAAATCCTACATATAAAGAAGTATCTTATGGTAAAACGGGCCACACAGAAGCCGTCGAAGTTATATATGACCCGGATATTGTTACGTACGATAAATTGCTTGCAATCTATTGGATGAATATCGATCCTACAAGTGCAGGTGGTCAATTTGTTGATAGAGGAAAGCAGTATAGGCCGGGAATTTTCTACTTAAATGACTTGCAAAAGAAAGCTGCGTCAGCTTCAAAGGACAAGCTTGAGAAATCAGGTAGATTCGAAGAGCCGATAGTTGTCGAGATAACAAAAGCGGATGAATTTTGGGACGCGGAGGAATATCATCAGATGTATTATAAGAAAAAGCCCATGAGATATAAAACCTACCGCATGGGTTCGGGACGAGATCAGTTTATCGACAAATACTGGCGCCAGGCTAAGAACTAAGACTGAAGTTAAAAGCTTTTCGAAAGACGAATATTGGGCGACTTTTACTAATAGTGCTGTGAAAAATTAGTACCAGGGCTTATAATATAGATCTTGAACAAAATACTGCTTTTAATATTACTAGTTTCTCTGCTTTGCAGCTGTGGCGCATCGAATGAGCTCCAATACGTCCTTGCGAACGATTCTTACAGGTGTGAGGAGTTTGATGTTACAAAGGAAAAAATGTTGCATCTTCTCAACCGGGCTCGCATGTCGAGCAGAAACTGCGGGTATAAAATTTTCACCCCGGCGGGACAGCTCATATGGAACCCTACTCTGGCAAGGGCCGCGTTAAGCCATTGTGTCGATATGGCTACAGAGGACTTTGTCAGCCACAAAGGGTCAAGCGGGAAGGCCGTTTCATATAGAGTTGAAGAGGTTAGCTACACCTGGTCTACTGTTGGGGAGAATATATCGGCCGGCCGTGAGGATTCAGAAGAAGTAGTCGCTGCCTGGTTACTTAGTCCCCATCACTGTGAAAATATTATGAGGCAAAGTTTCACTGAGATTGGAGCCGCTTGTTTTCACAATAAAGATACAAAGTATAAAACCTTTTGGACGGTCGTTTTTGGATCGCCAAAAGAAGATGTAAAAAGAGCTATTCCTCAATAATGGCAATTGGTCTAACCCAGCCTGCGCTCGCGTTAATTATCTTAATAGGCGGGCAAACTACTTTAAATCCATGCGCTGGCAGCAAGTCCAGATTGGTGAGCTTCTCTATCTGGCAATATTCTTTTTCAATACCCGCAAAATGAGCTCCCCATATTACGCTTGGGTCTCCAGTCTCCTTAAATTCTTGGACCATTGCCCAAAACGGCCTGTCCCATCCTGCTGAATCAGTGCCCATTACCTTTACCCCTTGCTCGCATAGCCAGAGAGTAGATTCTTTTGATAGTCCCGGGAACTGTGACCAGTAGTCTTTTGTACCCCAGAGTTTATCAGCACCTGTCATAACAAGTACTATATCAAAAGGATTTATTTCATATTTGATTTCATGTAGCGCTTTTTTTAAATCCCAGCTTGTTATAAGCTCCCCGGGTCTTTTATGCCTCATATCTATTACTACCCCGTCACCGTAAAACCATTCAACGGGGAGTTCATCGACTGTTTTTGCCTTGTCGCCCTCTGATGTGGGGTGGTAGTGCCAGGGGGCATCCATGTGGGTCCCCACATGAGTCCCAAGAGTGACATATTCATTAGCCCATCCAAGCCCATCGGGTAAATCTTCCTTTTCACACTCAAAGCGCATCATCATATATTTTGCGGTGTCTTCATGTGCCTCATATTTAATTTCAAGTTTTTGATGTTCTGGTCCCGGCGCGGGCTCAATATTTATGCTAAGGTCTATTATACGGGTTTCAGTGGGCATATGGCTATTATATGTTAAATAGGGTTAATATAAAAGTGAGAATTCAAATATGCGGTCTAATTATTTAAGAAGACTAGGTAATTCCGATTTGCTGGTGTCGCCTGTGGGGTTAGGCTGTCTTCAGTTTAGCAGTGGAAAGGGGATTTCCGGTGTTATGTGGCCTTCACTAAGGAAAAAGGACATAAATGATATTGTAAAGGCCTCAATAAATGGAGGGATAAACTGGTTTGATACCGCTGAGCTTTATGGCTGGGGTGAGTCTGAGAGGGCTCTCTCACGTTCACTGAATGAGCTCAATATTTCAAGAAATAACATAATTATTGCTACAAAATGGTGGCCCCTTTTAAGGACCGCGGGCTCAATAACTGCGACTATTGAAAAGAGGCTCTCGGCGCTTAATGCCTCAAAGATAGACCTTTATCAGATTCATAATTCATTCTCATTCTCTTCTATAAGCAATGAGATGAAGGAGATGGCAAAACTCGTCGAACAAGGGAAAATCAGATACATAGGGGTGAGCAATTTTTCCGCTAAAGGGATGCGCAAAGCTCATAAAGAGCTTTCAAAATATGGCCTAACTTTAGTTTCAAACCAGGTTAATTACAGCCTCTTAAAAAGGCAGATTGAGAAAAACGGAGTGCTCGACACAGCGAAAGAGCTTGGTATTTCCTTGATCGCCTATTCCCCATTGGGAAGAGGGCTTTTGACGGGGAAATTTCATGATAATCCTGATTTAATAAATAGCAGACACATATTTAGGAGATATTACGCCTCGCTTAATAAGAAGAAACTTAAAGCGAGTTCATCTGTAGTCGAGGCGCTTAAGAGCATTGCGCTTAAGTATCAGGTTACCCCTTCACAAATTGCTCTCAATTGGGTTATAAATGTCCAGGGTGAGACTGTAGTAACTATCCCCGGGGTGACTAAAGTCGGACAGGCAAGTGATAACTCGGGAACTATGGATTTTGAGTTGTCTGAAGATGATCTTGGTTATCTGAGCGAAGTCTCATTCTCATTTTGAATTCAGCACTTCTGTTACAGCGGATATTATTAAATCGTGAAGGCCGCCGTTTGTACCTACTACGCCTTTGTTATTTGAGAGTGTTCTTCCCAGAGAGAAGTCCAAATCATTTCCTGTAACGTCTGTTACTCTGCCGCCTGCTTCTTTTACAATTATATAGCCCGCTGCATGATCCCAAATCTTCTCGACATAGTCTTCACTTGTTGGGAGCCGCAAGTAAATGGATGCGTCGCCTCTTGCAAGCACCCCATATTTACATTGACTGTCAATTCTTATTGGCTCGGCTGTAACGCCTAAAATGTGGGCAATTTGTTCTGAATCACTATGTGAGGAGTGGCCCGATTCAACAGATTCGCAAAAGGGAGCATGCGTTGGGTGGTCAATGTCAGAGACTCTTATTTCGTTTTCAATTTCATCATCGAAAAATTTAACAGAGGCTCCTTCACCTTTAACTGCGCTAAATATACATCCCTTATTACTTTCGGGCTCTTCTAAATCACGAGGCAGGTTAGGACAACCCAGAACCCCAAGGACAACTTCGCCTCTCTCAACTAGAGCAAGCGCAACAGCGTATTGCTGACCCCGCAAAAACCCTTTTGTTCCGTCTATAGGGTCAAGAGTCCAAAATCTACCCTCGGGTCCTCCGTCGTAATCCCCGCTATCTATAGTTGAGTGAATTTCCTCTTCTTTTAATTCAGTCAAGACCTTTGAAGCATATTCATAAACTTTTTGACTAAGCGCCTTTCCTTCCTCAGTTTGTAAGTCGGCGGAATCTTCCTCAGCCACTATCGGATCATTCGGGAACGCTTTTTTTAGTTCATGGCAGATTATTGCCTGTACGCCGAAATCCGCTACTGTAACAGGGGACTTATCTTTCTTTATCATAGT
>DAOVUC010000173.1 GCA_030632765.1 Candidatus Dadabacteria bacterium | reverse complement strand
ATATTTTAAAATAGTGCAAACACGTAGAGATTTTATAAGGAAAGTTATAGCTGGAAGCCTTGGAGTCTTATTACTTCCCCTATTAGGTCTTTATGAGGGTTCACAGTTTCATTTTGCCCAGATTATCTATAACGGCAACTGGAATCCCAGACCCAGAGCATACAAAAGACTATTGAGCTCCCTTGAACTCAGGACTAGCGTTAAAGTTTCATATGAGAAAAAAACTCTGAAACTAGACGACCCTGATCTTTTTCATTATCCATTTCTCTATTTAGCCGGAGATAGCACTTTTGAACCATTCACCGCGGAGGAAAGAAGAAAGCTAAGAAAATTTCTCAAATTGGGAGGCACGGTCATTATTGACGATGTTTCAGGTTCAGAAAACTCACCTTTTGATTCTCAAATAAGGGAAGAGTTGGTTAATATCATTCCGGAAGTTCCGCTTACTCCCCTATCGCAAGATCACGTAGTATACAAATCGTTTTATCTCTTAAACTCTGCGAGTGGGAGAAAGGTAATCCAACCATACCTTGAGGGAATTACGTTTACGGATGAGGATAGAACATCGGTTTTCTACTCTAGAAATGATTTGGGCGGTGCGTGGTCAGAAGACGAATTTGGGAAGTGGGAATTTGAGACTGTTCCAGGTGGAGAAACTCAGAGGGAAAGAGCTATCAGATTAGGGATTAATATTATTCTATATGCTCTCACAGGAAATTATAAAAAAGATCAAGTACACACACCGTTTATCAAAAGAAGGCAGATGAATTTTTAAGTATGTATATGCCTGAACCTGCTCATAATGAACGATATAAACCCCTGTCCCTTATGCAATCGCACTCTTGGTGAAAAACCAAGCAAACACCATCTGATCCCACGCACATTTAAAGGTAGGAACATAGTACTCCTTCATAGAGTTTGTCACAGACAAATACACGCTACGTTCACTGAGAGGGAGCTGCTTAATTATTACCACACGATAGAGCGCATCCTGGAAAACGACAATATAAGAAAATTTGTTACATGGATTAAGGACAAACCGCCAGATTTTCATGTCAGAACTAGAAATACGTCCACGAAAAGGGAAAAAGTTTAAAATACGGGGAGCACCCGGCGGACAGTATCCGCTTCCATACGATTTCTAAGATGCTTCGGGGATAAGTGGAAATTGGCAGCTTCCATATTGCAGGGGAGATAGGCAGAGTTCTTCTGGACCTCAGCGTTTTGATTAAGAATAAGAAAAGATGAAGCAAATATGTTATTAATAAAGACTGAAGGTGATTTCTCAACCACCCTCAGTAGCCAAGAAGGACCCAAGGGTTTGGGTGGGTTATGGAGTGGATAAGAGATGGCATTATTAGTACAACACTTAGTAGTTAAGAAGGTATTTAGATATTTTTAATGGAATGTTAATGTTGGAATTCAGTTACAGAGAAATGGTTAAAATCAAAAATCGGATCTGCAAAGGAGATGAAAATGGGTGAAAGATGGTTTATGATGATACTATTGGCTATTGTATGCTTTTCTTTTGGAAGTTTTTTTGGTAAATTGGCTTCTCTAAAAGACATACCGTACAGGGTTTATTTTTTTGAAGCTATAGGAACTCTGACAGTATTCACAACATTTGTCATTTATAACAGAAACACAATATTTAGCAACTTTTCAATCAACTTTTACGGTTTATTGATGGGGCTTTCATGGGGCATAGGAACAGTGCTGTTTATCATCGCCCTAAAATACGCAAAGCTTTCTATAGTAGCCCCGCTATCAGCGGCCTATCCTGCACTTACAGTCGTTTTGGCGCTTTTGTTTTTAGGGGAAAAATTGGATATAAAAGAAATGGCGGGAATCGGATTCGCTATCGTCTCAGTAGTGTTATTGGCAAAATGAAGAACTTGCAACAACACGTTTTCGATAAGGATACTGAAAGTAGTAGGGACATTATAGTACAAACTAATACTGCGTATTATAAGCTAATCATATAATATCCGGCTTATTTGTAACAATGCCGCTTACACCAATATCTCTTAAACCCTGAGCTTTCGATGTTTCATCCACAATCCAGGTAAATGTATAGAGTCCACTTTCCCGTGCGCGGTCAATGAGACCCTTTGTAATAAACCAGCGAAAGGGAGCCACTGCATCGGCGCCGCAATCCTTAGCAAGCCTGACGGGGTCTAATGATGCAAATAATATCAAGCCCGTCCTCAGTTTTGGCTCTAACTCCTTTATCATTTTTAGCCTCTTGGGTTTAAAGGAGATAATAAATACATCTTCTAACAAGTTGTTTTTATTTATGAGGTCAACCACTCTATCTTCTACGCCGTTTTCTTTTAATTCGATTACAAACTTTGTCCTTCCAATACCAAGCTCAAGCACCTCTTCAAGAGTAGGGATTTGTTCTCCCTTCCCCGCATCAAGCTCCTTTAGTTCAGAGAGAGTCTTGAGTGCAACCAAACCCCTACCGTCCGTTGTCCTGTCTACTTTTGAATCATGAACAACAACAAGGTGACGGTCTAAAGAGTATCTTACGTCTAACTCTATCATATCCGCGTTTAGCTCAATTGCTCTCTCAAAGGACCTGAGCGTGTTCTCAGGTTCATATGCGCTGGCCCCTCGGTGAGCTATTTTTACAAATAAGTTTTCCAATTTGTGCATCATCTTTGCATACCGTTTAACGAAAGAGATCGTCCTCAGGATTTCGGATAAGCTCTTTTGCTCCCCTTCCACCACTTTCATATTTATATCCCTTTACAACAACCACAGGCACCGAGTCCGCTTTCTCCATTAGAAGCCCAGCTGCTGAAGCAATCTCATCAGCTACAGCCATAACAGTAGCATTTAATTCAAACCCCTTTGAATCGGTCTCCCCTCTATAGTCTTTAAGGGCTTTTATCCCGGAGCAGCCTATAGCTATGTCCACCAACCCATCCCGCCACGGCCTCCCTACGGTATCGATGATTATTATAGCAACATCAACTCTCAACTTGTCTTTAAAACCATCCGCCAATTTGTTGGCTGATTTGTCTGAATCAAGAGGCAATAGGGTTACCATATTACCCCCCGAAACATTGGATGCATCCACCCCGGCGTTAGCGGATATTACTCCCCCCCGGGTCTCAACGATTAGCCTCCCTTTTTCAGGCTTCCTTTGATCCATTTTGATAATCTTTGTTGTCTCGCTCAGAATCACCTCTATTAAACGCGGGTCCTTACTTACTTCTTTAGATAAAGTATGGGCGTAAGGAGATGGACTTACATTATTTAAATCGACTATCCGATTCTCTGCTTTAGATATAATTTTCTGAGCAAACACCAGAACATCCCCGCCTTCAATTGAAAGTCCCGAATCTGACGCAGCCTCTAGAACAATCTTTACAAGATCGTCATCCGGCTTAATCTCAGGGATATTGGTAACGGGAATTATTGAAATAGATCGTCTTGATTTAGGCATATTATTCCAAGCGCTAATATTTTTTTTCGACTCTGGCTATGATAATAGTCAAGTGTGAGGCTATTTCAAGCGGGTATTTATCCGGAAACCAAGACAGTTAGAAGCCTCAATAGCAACTATCCTATATTTATACCTCATTTTAGAATATTATTGTTGAAAAGAACAAACATGCGGAAACAAACAATCCCATGAAAGCTACAAAATTGATAGAAACGATTGAAAAACTTGTAAAATTAGCAGATAAAGAGTTTTACTATCAAGAGCAAAACCTCCAGCTTAGATTTGCATCCGAAGACTCAACCTATGTCATAGGCACAAAAGAAAATGGTTCAATCTATCTCTCGGTTTATTTTGGATTTGAAATAGATTTTAAGTTTTATCTTGAAAGAGACGGTACCGTTCTTCTGAATGAGGGCAGCGCGGCTGACCTTCTGGAATATTACGGCCCTGAATATGTAATAAGCCTTATCAATAATGCCGGCGA
Organism: Candidatus Dadabacteria bacterium; assembly: GCA_030632765.1. Classification (GTDB taxonomy): domain Bacteria; phylum Desulfobacterota_D; class UBA1144; order Nemesobacterales; family UBA2774; genus CR02bin9. Next base: position 855 of record DAOVUC010000173.1, on the reverse strand, counting down.
AGCGCTTCTAATATTCGGAACCGGGGCTATCGAAGCAGGAAACTATGAGTTTAAAACTATGGAGCAGGTGAGGGAAGAATTCAGACAAATCAGAAATCCTGTGAAGCAAGAGCCCGAAAAACACTAAACCTCGAGATATCTAAAGAATTTTAGCCTTCTATTTAGAGTTATTGCCCTATTTCCACTTAATATTACATCCGATGCTCGGTATTTGATCATCGCTTAGAGGATCTCCGTTCAATATTTTGTCAAGCGCCTCCCGTATATGCTCTCCGGTTACCGGCTTTCCGTTCCCGGGTCTTGAATGATCCATCTGCCCCCTGTAAACACACAGCAAATCGGCGTCAAATATATAAAAGTCTGGTGTACAGGCAGCGTCATATGCTCTCGCTACTTCTTGACTCTCATCAAAAAGATAAGGGAATGGGTATCCCAGCCGCTGTGCATCCTCTTTCATTCTATCAGGGTGATCAGCGGGGTAATTCTCAACATCATTAGAATTAATAGCAATAAAAGAAATGCCCGCAGGAATATAATCGTTTGCTAACTTTACAAGACCATCTTGCACATGCTTGACGTATGGGCAGTGATTACATATGAACATAATCACAGTAGCTTTATCAGACTTGAGCTCATCGAGATGAAACTCCTTTTCATTCACTGCGCACCATAACTTAAATTCAGGCGCTCTCGTCCCTAAGGGAAGCATTGTGGAAGGTGTTAATGCCATTTTTAATTCTCCTAATTTCTATTTATTATTATTCGTCAGAAAAATTTATTTTCTTATGCGATCCGTCGCAAAAAGGCTTATTTTCTGATGCACCGCATCTGCAAAGGTAGTATGGATCATCATTT
>DAOVUC010000111.1 GCA_030632765.1 Candidatus Dadabacteria bacterium | reverse complement strand
CAAGTTCAGGATGACTTAAAAAAAAGGAGAAGCCCGGTGAAATTAATCACCGGGTTTCTGGTTGGATGGAGGATTGTATGGTCAATTTTCTTATATGGCATTATCACCGCCCAGTTCTACTCCGAATACATAATAGGTATTGTCATTCACTGACTGTGCGGATGCCGCTTCACTTGAATTCTGAAGCTTCTGTACCACGAATGTATCGGATAGGCTCTGGGCTACGTAACCGCCGTTGATACTGTCACTTACTTGGGTTTTTTCTGCCGGAATCTGAACTCCGAAAGCGCTTATCTCAGCTTGCGAGGTAAGTGGAAAGCTAAGTCCTACTACTAATGCTCCTGCTAAAAGTAACTTTTTCATTTTACTGCCTCCTGTTTTTAGCGGCCTTTAGCCGCCAATTTTTTGTTTCCACTAATTTAGTTGCAAATGCAACTAGAAAGGATTCAGGTATTATGAAAAAATTACAAAAAGAAGCTGTTATTTCTGATATTGCAAGTATTTAGAGGGACTTGCAAAATACAAGATTGCTATAATTTATTATGTGATTAGTGTTTTAGACCGTGATCTTCTGTTACTTGGGATAAATCAGGTTCTTTTTGGGTGATTTCGATCTCGCCGTTCTCACGCTCAGTAAGCTCATAACTTTTATCGAAAAACCTGTCGGCAAATTCCTTTATATGCTTTTCGTTAGCCTTAATTATTATTTTCGCTATGACGTCTTCATCTCTAATTTCCAGGGGTTTGAGAGTACAGGGATATTTTTTTTCAGGGAATAGTTTAGAGATATAGGAATTTAATTTGGTCGTGTATTCGATTATTTCATCTCTTGGGATAGAGATTACGAAAAAATAGGTTTTTTCACTCATCTTAAGAATATTATTATAATAGATTTAGGGAATTTTTCATTTTCCTATGACATTACCGACACATTAGCTAGAATGTTTCCGAGATAATATGACATCACATGAAGAATTGATTCGAGAATGGGATATTCAAAAAGAGAAATGGGGCCTCGAGGATTGGGAACTCAGGCTCTCAAACCAGAAGAGACATTTGGGTTATTGCAGACCGCGTAAGAAGATTATTTCAATATCGCGAGCCTTCATGGAAACTAATCCCTTTCCTATCATCAAGGACACGCTTCTTCATGAGATTGCGCATGCTCTCCACTATATTGACACGGGGAAAACAAATCATAATAACGGCTGGAAGGAGGTAACCATGAAGGTTGGGTGTGAACCTAAACGGTGCGCTACAGGGGAGGGGTTAAATATGCCCAGAGGGAACTACATTGGAGTGTGCCCTGTTTGCGGAAAAGAGACTCATTTTTACAGGCGGGTCAGGAGGAGTTACTCCTGCAGCCACTGTACAAAAAGATATGATCCCAGATTCAAACTTACAATTATGACTATTCAGGAATATTATGTTAATAATAACAGAATGAATAAATTAAAAGGCTGAAACTTTTAGTGTATTTATGAATCAAAATGCATATAATGGTTATGAGTAATTAAAAAGTACTAGTAATCATAGTTAATTTTTTGGGTTATATCCCGAGGAGGACTAGCGATGGATGGATTCTATAGATTTGTTTCAAGAGTTGGGATTTATTTTTTTTTATATTTGCCTCGTCACTCATACTTTCCAATATAGGTTTTGCCGCAACCGAGACACTTGACATGGTTCCGCCAGTCAGCGAGAGTGCACATTCTGCTAATGGGGCTGTTCTTATACCGGTTGGCATTCTAGTGGCTCCGCTCTTGATGGACCAAGATCTCTCAAACTTAATGGACGGAGACCAAAGCACCTTTTATCAACCGCCTGATGAACCTAATAATCCAACTATCGGTTCTGACGTCATTCTTAACTTTGAATTTCCCCAAATACCGGATAATGCGACGATTGAGCAGATTATCATAGGAGCCGGCGTACACTTGAGCGACTCAGACGGTCTGTTCGAAAGAGGTTATGGGGTTACTCCCTATAGCAGGAACGACTTAACAGAGTTCCTTGATCTTGACATTGGCCCCGGGATTGAGGGTGTTTTTATAATTTCTCCCGCTACCCCTATTTCCCCGGTAGTTCCGAACATCGCCACCGTTCAGACCCCGGTCGGTACTGTCTTTGAGATATCTATAGACCTGGCTGACCTTACATTGGAAAACGCCCGTAATCTAAGCGTTGCGGTACAGGGAATAAATGACGCGGGAACTGTGTTCGACCGGGTTTCTGAAATATACGCAACAGTTATCTAGAGTTTCCCAGACCCGCCGCCTGTAAAAAACGTCCCCACACTTTCTGAATGGGGATTAATAGCAATGGCAAGTATTCTCGGAATAGTTGGGTTAATAGTTATGAGAAGAAGGAAAGTAGTTGCTTGAATTGTTACAGTAAAGAAATTTAAGACCTATCCAAGCTTATTCTTAAAAGTCTCTTTTATTGTGAGAACTGCGATAAGAGATATTACCGAGCAGATAGATAGATAAATACCCGGGGCGTTTATGTTGCCAGTATTAAAAATGAGGTAAGAAGCTACAAGAGGGGCCGAGCCCCCGAAGACTGAGAAACCTATTACATTGCCCAAGGATATACCACTCATTCTTACCCTTGTTGGGAACGATTCAACCATGAATGGGGCGAAAGCTCCGGCAAATATGACCATAAAGATCCCACCCGTCAGTTGGATAATTATTTTGTTTGTTAAGCTCTCTCCCGCAAATATGTTAAAAAAGAATATTCCGACAAAGATCATGCCTGCGCATCCTATAATAAGAGCCGGTTTCCTACCAACACGGTCTGAGAAATAAGCTCCGAGCGGTATTAAAAGCGTAATCAAAGCCAGATTTATAGTGTTAATATTCAGTATTTGTGGGAGCGGCATGTCTCCGAACCTGATGCCGAATGTGATTATATATACGAATATCAAATAAAAACTTACTGCGAACATAATTGTCGCAGACAGGATTATAAGCACGGGGCGCCAGTGTTTCATAAGGGATTCTTTTAGAGGAGATTTTGAGACTTTCCCTGATGTGATCAAATTTCTAAATATTTCCGATTCTTCTACTATTTTTCTAAGAAAAAGTCCTGCTATACCTGTCAAAGCACCTAGCAAAAATGGTATTCGCCATCCCCAGGCGATTAGATCCTCTTGCGGCATTGAGCTAGATACCAATCCACATACAGCAGAGGCCAGTAAGATTCCGGTCGTTGTGCCAAAGAGCGACATACTGCCGTATAGTCCTTTTAGATTCGATGGTGCTAGTTCTGTAAAGAGTGAAAGTGTGGCGGAGCGTTCTCCTCCTACAGATAGCGCTTGGGCGATTCGCAGAATTATGAGCAGCACAGTTGCGGCAATTCCAAGACTTTCATAAGTAGGTAATAAGCCGATTAAGACAGTCGGAAATGTCATTAAGATTACCGTCAGAATGAATGCGCTCTTTCTACCGACCCTGTCCCCAATGCTGGCTATTATCACGGAGCCCAAAGGGCGGAATAAAAAACTAAGAGCAAATATTAGGAATGTAGACAGGATTGCTGTTGTTTCATTAGCAAAAGGAAAGAAAAGCTTCGATAGAATAAGAGCGTAAAACCCGAATATCGAGAAACTGTACCATTCTAGTATTATGGCAAGCGTGCTTGCAATGATAGTTTTCTTGTGGGGAAGGGCGTTTTGCTGAGTGTCTGACATGATCGGGGGTAATGATTTTTAGCAAGTGAGTATAGTATTATTATAGAATTAATGCAACGCAGAGGAGAGTAGAAAATAATGTCTTTGGCTATAAAGATTTACGATGCGCTAAGAAGCGCTAGTTAAAGATTGGGACTCAACTTCGCCGAGTCAACCGGATTCTAAGATCTGATCTGTTCAACAAGCTGTAATACAAATTCGTCTCTCTCTTCTTCCGACATACGAACAGAACCTTTGTCTACAAGAATAGAAATCATTTCTAAAACAAATTCGACCCGATCTTCTTTGGATAACTTTGGAAGAACAGTTTTTAGACATTTGGGCATCAATTCCGCCAGAATATGGGGCATATTGCCTCGACTGGATTTTGTGGTGCATGCCATAATTCTTGGCATCATAGCCTCAAGAGCGCTGTCCTTCTTCTCTCTCGTCATCCACTTCGATACTTCCTGGAGCTCACTCATATAAAGCCTCCTCACACACACGTGGTGTGCTCTAATTGCTTTAACGATGATCATCCCCATCCTGTTGTTGCTAAGGGTCAATTACGATTTCAGTGAAAAACTAGCTCAAGCACCCCTACCTATATAATATTATGCGCTATTGTCGTTAAAAAATAAAGTGTTTTTATTTGGGAATATTGCGGATTAACTCAAAACAAGGTCTAGATTTAGTATATCTGTAATCGTTGAAGATGGTTAAGAGATAAATCAAGATGCTAAGGTTTATATGAATTTAGGCGCATATAAACCTTAGCATACAAACGTTTGATTATTGTTATTCCACTTATGAATTTCTTATACTTCTAAGTCTTCTCCAAAGAACGATTGCGGGAATTAGGAGGTAAATGAGAGTGGAAACCGGTGTTTTGCCCTTTGGAGCGATCGTGCATCCACCACCGCTTCCCTCTGAAGCGTCTAGTCTGTCAGGGAGTCCGTCGCCGTTTGAGTCCACTATAGTAAGAGGAGTTCCTCCGAAATCAGGATCAAATATATCCAGAAGACCATCCCCATTTGAGTCTGTTTTGTCATCAACGAGCCCGTCCCCATCGTTATCTCCAACGCCTCCGCTTTCCTCAAAGTCTGTTTTCCCGTCGTTGTCTGAATTGATATCGATGAAATCAGGCAGGCCGTCCCCGTCTGTGTCAAAGCAGAGAAGCTCGTTGCCTATTTGGTCAGGGTCATGCTCGTCGTGGTGTCCGTCCGCGTCCACGTCTATATGATTATCGGACCTGCCGTCCCTGTCCGCGTCATTCATACCCCCGCACTCGTCATGGTCTGGGATGCCGTCGTTATCGGAATCAAGGTCAAATTCGTTTGTAACTCCATCACCGTCAATGTCGTTTAAATCCATTCCGGTTTCTCTTGTTTGATTTTGGGATGTACTTACAAAAGTTTCATTGTTATTAGAGATGCCATCATTATCTTTATCTGCATCATCATTATCACACACTCCGTCCCCATCGCTGTTGATACAGCAGAAGTTGATGGTGTAGTTGGTAACGCTCCCTGTTTTTGCCTGACAATCAAAAAGTTTAATTGCATCATCAAATGGGAACGCGTAGGCTGTGGGGCTTGCATCGTTGAATGCTGAGAATATAGGCTGTGCGTTTGACTGCCAGTTTGAGTTGTTTCCCGCAACGCACGTGCCGTCTGGAGCTGGATTTGGGAATCCGGGAGCCCAGCCGGGGCATCCGCAGCAATTGGCGTCTGTCGTGCCGGTTGTAAAGCATGAACCGGCATTAACCCCAGTGCATGCCCAAAGCTGTTCGTTTGTGGTGTTTCCAACGGTAGTCTGACAGTCGGCTCCTAAGATAGTACCGTTTTTTTCGCAGAAACCCGAAGCTCCACAATTCTGAGTATAAGGGGGGCCGCAGTCTGAATCTATTGTGCATGATTTTTGGCAGAATTTCTGAGGAGCTATACATCCGACATAGGTGCTTCCCTGATTCTGCGTGTCTGTCATCTGCATATCAGCGGGACAGTTGGCTTGAGAGACAGCTGCTCCTGAACTTCCACCCCATGTGGAGTGGGATAATGTAGACTGAGTTATACCTTGAGGAGCGCATCCCTTTTTATCCGTGCAACCGGGGCTTCCGCAAAAGAAAGGATTAACACACATATTAAGGTTCGGATCACACTTCCACTTATAACCAAAACCAAAAAGCGGATAACAGTCCGAATCTTGTGTACAGGTCGAGTTGTTTTTGCCGGGAAGGTTTCCAGTGAAAATACAGTTTCCATTATTAGTGCAGTCATATGTGTTCGGATCGGGAATCATGTCTACAGAAACAT
>DAOVUC010000199.1 GCA_030632765.1 Candidatus Dadabacteria bacterium | reverse complement strand
AGTATCAAAACTAACCTATTGGTCTGAATCAGCTTTTTCTTTAGAAAAAATTGGAGTTTTAGCTGCGTCAATTGTAATTGCAGCAGTAATTTATTTCTCGCTGGCCAAAATTCTAAAAATAGAAGAGGCCGATTTTCTTGTAAAGATGATTAGAAAAAAATTCTAATCCTCTGTATCCAAACTGAAGAGATCTAGTTTATAAACTTTTTTAGCTCATTAAGCACAGGGTCTTTAACTTCATTTCCTAAATAAACTATAAAGGGTTTTATGTCATAGTGATCTTTTATAGTGAAGAACTTCCAATAGAGTATGGACTTAAGAAAAACCAATATAATATTTAGGAATAATTAACAAAAAAGAAGAGAGGTGAATAAGCCAGTGGAATGAAATATCCACCCCTCTTCAAGGGTAATAGGTCTATCTGTTAGCACAGAAGCCGAAATTAACACTGCCTCCCGGTTGAACTGTGTTATTCCAAGAAACTCCTTCTGCGGTAATTGTGTTACCTACTTGCTGGTATATCGCGTTCCATAAGTTTCTAATCGAGCCTTCAATTGTGAATGAAACAATCCAGTCCACAGCAGAGGAAGTAGCGTTTGTAACATCTACCTGAGCACAGTACCCGGCTCCCCAATCGTCGTTTATCGTAACTTGAGCGCTAACGCCTCCGCCTGAGTCATTAAACTCATCGTCGTCATTGTTACTATCGCATCCCGGATCACTCGGGAAATCGGTGAACCCGTCTCCGTCGTTGTCGACTCCGTCTGAGCAGGCAAATGTTGGTGGTGGTGTCGGTGCAGGAGTGGGGGACGGTGTAGGCATTGGCGTAGGTGAAGGTGGGTGCGTAGGAGTGGGTGGTGGTAGAGTCGGTTGAGGCTGAGTACCTCTTTCCGCACAGAATCCAAAACCTACCGACTGTCCCGTATTTACAATATTGTTCCATGAGACGCCCTGGGCAGTAACTTCGTCCTCATTCTGAGTGTAGGCAGCGTTCCACATATCCCTGACTGTTCCATCTATTGAAAAAGTAACAGTCCAGTCAGATGCGGTCTCTGTATTATTTGTAACTGTTACCTCAGCGCAGTAGCCCGTTCCCCAGTCATCGTTTATATTCACCTCTGTAGCGAGCTCCCCTCCTGTTGGCTGGTTAAATTCATCGTTGTCTTCCGCATTGTCACAACCCCGATCATCGGGGAAATCTATAAGACCATCGTCGTCGTTATCTGCCCCATCAGAACATGCAGGAGTTGGGGGAGGATTAGTAGACCCATCCATCAACTGAGCAAGCAATGCGATTTTATCCTCCCACACGTCCTGCCAATTGTCTTGCAGAATCCCTCCGGTATCACCGCTATTAGGGTTCCATGACCAGTAAAAGAAATCCATCATCCCCTTGTCGTCCATATAATTAATTAATGCGTCTTGCCATGTTCTATCCTTCGGATCTCCGCCGTTTCCATATCTGCCTCCAAATTCACCGATTATTACCGCATAACCCCTATCCACCAGATAACCGAAATGCGTCTCCCAAATGTCGGGCATGTTATTGGGAAAATTGGGATCATGAAAATAAGGCTGAGCAAAAACATCTGGCCCGTAAACATGAGGGCTTAAGACTAATTTGTCAGCCGGAATACTAAGCGGAAAACAATCAAACGGCTCAAGGTTACCACCCCACCAGTGGGGGATTGAGCTTGAGCACGATGGGTTACTTTGTGTTCCCTGAACAAAAATCAACAAATCAGGATTAGAATCTAAGATTCCTGATGCTGCTCTTTGTGCAGCCGTGTTCCAATCAGTAAGCGGATTCCCTGTGCCCCAGGTTGCGGGTCCATGAGGTTCATTCTTTATATCTATTGCAAAAACTCTCTCAACATCCTGGTATCTATTAGCTACAAAAACTAGATCAGAGACCCAGTCCTGCTCAGAGTAATTACTGGTATACCAAAGCTCTTCTATTGTTTGGCAGTCAGATGTATGATGGTCCAAAAGTATATAAAAACCTTGTCTATCTAGCTCGTCGATGACTTTGTCCATTATCTCAAGTGAGTTTAGAGCTTGCAAATCAGGGTTGAGTGAATAATTTATGCTTGTGACTCCAGTGTTATTTAAAGTGGCGGGGCAAAATGGAAGTCTGATTGCGGTAAATCCAAGCCCTTTTATCTGCTCAATCATATCTTTCCAGTTTCTGGCCCAGAGACCGTGAACTACATGATTATTCGTCTCAAACCCAAACCAGCTAACCCCGTACAAATTTATTTCTTGACCACTCCCGTCATGCACTCTTCCACCTTCAACATAATAGCTCCACGCAGGTACTGAAATCAGAAAACAGATTGAGAATACTACTAATAACTTCCGCATCGTTCATCCTCCTTTTGGATTAGAAATAGTTGTTTTGTATACAAATCTGTATATATATCCACCCCGACTAATCTATGTTGATTAAAGAGAAGTCAGATTAAATAGGTGCAATCATGGTGCCAAAGGTTTATAGATAGAAATATGTAATGTTAAAAGATAGTTAAAGAAGATTTCGGAAACGAACGTTCAAATTTATGCTGTATATACTATGTAAAAAAACACTACAAAATTGTGTATATTCATACAGTTTGAGAATAATTCTTGACTCTCAATTTAAATATAAATATTATCAAAAGAATATGTCCGAAAATGAGAACCTTAGTAATGATGATCTGCTAGAGTTGGAACGAAAGTATGAAGAGATTCTCTCTGAGCATCCTGAGTCTAAGAGTTTTAGCCTTCTAGCGCAGATCCTATACAATCAAGGAAAAACAGATAAGGCGATTGGTGTATTGATAAGGGGTTTAGGATATAATAAGAACAACGTTACCGCCAGATTCCTACTTGGCAAGATTTACTATGAAAGGTGGATGATTGACCAGGCCAGAAAAGAGATGGAGAAGGTATTAGAAAATGCCCCCGACAACTTGGAAGCCGCAAAATTACTATCTCAAATATACAGGAGTGAGGATAAATTGGAGAAGGCCCTTGAAACCCTTAGAGTCGCTTATTCATTTCACAGCACAGAGGAGAACGTTCTACGCGAGATAGAAAAGATCAAAAATGAAATTTCAAAAATGAAAGGGCAATTATCTAAACAAATATTTGAAACACCGGCTGGTTCAAGAAGAATTATGAAAATAGAAATTGGCGACTCAGCTAACAATAAAGAAGTCTATACGGAAACTATGGCAAATCTCTATATAGAGCAAGGCCAATTTGATAAGGCTAGAAATATTCTAGAAAAAATCTTTACAAATGAAAAGGAAAAGAACCTCGCAATTGAAAAATTAGAGAAAACTAAGTTAAATAAAATAAACCTTTCAGCGGGACTTACTTCAAAGGAATGAGAAAAAAATGAAAATATTAATAATTCACGGACCAAATCTTAACATGCTCGGAAAACGTGAGCCCGAAATTTACGGCGCTACTACACTTGGGGAAATAAACACTGCTTTAACTGCTAAAGCAAAAGAACTTGGTGCGGAAGTCTCATTCTTTCAATCTAATTCTGAAGGGGAAATTGTAAGTAGTATTCAAGATCCTATGTCAGAATTCGACGGCATAGTAATTAACCCGGGAGCCTATACGCATACTAGTGTTGCTATTAGGGACGCGATTCTATCTTCGGGACTGCCGGTTGTTGAAGTGCATATATCAAATATATACAAACGTGAGGATTTCAGACAGAAGTCATTTATTTCGGGCGTGGCGCTGGGTGTTATATCGGGGTTTGGAGTTAATAGCTATATGCTCGGGCTGAGCGGGCTCATTGATCACCTCAGGGACATTAAGAATAATTGACTACTTATTCTTTCTCTTTATGTTTTCATATCTGTAATTTTTACCAATAATAATATTTACCTTTTCCAGATTCAAAATTTTACAATTACCGGCTTTTAAAAATGAAGAATAATTGGATAATAGAAAAAGAGAACCTCAAACTAAGAGACAAGCTTTCAAAGAGCCTGCAAATTTCTCCTGTTACAGCTCAAGTACTAATAAATCGCGGTATAGAAAACGAGACTGAAGCCAATCTTTTCTTAAATT
>DAOVUC010000178.1 GCA_030632765.1 Candidatus Dadabacteria bacterium | reverse complement strand
CGAAAGTTTCACACCGTATTCATTGCCTGCTTTATCCGACCCCTTGCCGTAAACTCTTTCTATGGTCCTCAATTGATAATCAACAGCCTGGGCCTGGTTTGCCAGCATGCAAATATCACAAGGCTTATGCAACCACCCAAACACACCTCCTCTTAGCTGCGAGTCCAGCATATACCGCGCCCCCTCCGTAGCCCGCACGTAAATAGCTTCGTAGGAGAGCCCCGGGTTTAGTTCCCGAAGCCTTCCGAAATAAACCTCAGCCGACTTATACTCCCTTCCTCCCGTTAGCACCGGCTGCCCGGACGCCTCCTCATACATCTCTGAGAACACTTCGTTATACCATCTTGTCGAACAAAATTTGTCCTTCCATTTTTTCTCTTTAATTTTTTCTTGTCCTTCTATGGCCTGTGATTCATAATGAGCCTTTGGCTCATGAGCGCTTCTTATATTCGCGGGATATTCATTTCCCAACCCCGCCCCCGCACTCGCCACATCATCCGCCACCAAAGATTCCAGTTTTCTTACAAGGGGCTCCGGGCTAAAGACCACACTTTTTATTCTGCCGTCTGTATGGACCCTTACTTCCCGCCTAAGAAGGCCCTTCTTTTCAAGTGTGCCGAGTCTCCTTTGAATTGTTCTTTCCGTCACGCCGTTTAACTCAGCCAGACATTGGTAAGGACTCTCTGTTCCGCTGTGTTTAAAGTGGTCCAGATAATCCAGCAATATGGCATATTCTTCATTGTTCAGGCCGAGCTCTCTTCTCTTTAATCTGAGTTCCCTCGGCACAATCAGATATCCTTTCTCAGTTAGCAAATCACCCCAGATTTTTTTACTCATTTTCCAGCACCGGCTCCTAATGCACTCTCTGTGCTTCAGATTGAATTCTTCAAATTGATGTTGCATAATGTTTTTTGAGATCCCCCTTACTCCCGCCAGCGCTTGAGCGCTCTTATGAATTCACGCTCCAGCAATATTGCGTCTCTCATCAAGTCATCAGGCCCAAGCGCCCTTCCGCTATAGTTCTCTGAGGTGACCTTAAGGAGCTCCATCAGCCTCTGCTCCCGGTCCTCTTCCCATGTGGATTCGTTTCTGCGCTGGCCGTGGTTAAGCGGGAGCCCGCCTTTAATAGGCTCCTCACGTCCGAGCACGTTTATGGAATGGACCCATGCGCTTGGACCGCTTTTCGTATAGCGGTACTCAACGAAGTCACCCACTATCGGTATCTCAAACGGCCCTTGCCTATCTTCTGGTTTTGGAAAAGAGAGCCAGTTGTCTCTCCCCTCTATTTTGATCCCGGTCTCGCTCACCCTGGAGACCTTGCCGCGCCCATCATCGCGTTTAATCCCATTCTGCTGCATTTTACTGCCCCCTACTGATATTCAGATTTTCTGCCACTCGGCTGAGATTCCGCCTTTATCTTATTAAATGGCTATGGACCCTCTCCGCTTTAAGTGGCTGCGGACTTTATCCGTTGTAAATGATGCGGATTCTATCCGCTGTCCCATCTTCCGTTACGGTAGCAGGTAGAACCTGCTGTCATACAATTTCTACAAACCTCCTGAAACTACATGAAAAGCTCAAAGCCCCATCCACTCTCCACAGTCCGGCAGAACTTTTACTCTGGCACATGTTATGTGCCCACCGCGCAGGTAGAACCTGCTTCCATAAAATTTCTGCAAACGCCTATTGCCAAGTGAGAAGCATGAACTTCCATCCATTCTCTCCCATCCCGTAGAACTTTCACTCCTGCGCACGTTGTGCGCCGCATAAGTGCACCCCGGGCTCTCTCCGCGGCTGGGCAGCAGCAATTTGAAAAGCGCCCAGGGCTGTCTCTGTAGGAGTGCTGTCCCGGCCTTCCCCCTTTTAAGAAGGATGGAGGATTGCGGGAAGGACGGGACGGATGGATATGCTAAACCTATGTTCATCTCTTTGTAAACTCCATATATTTATTATTCCAATCGGACTTCTGTGTAGGCTCATCAAGCTCTCTTAATACTTCTTCGTAAACGCGCTTGTAGTCCTCTATTTCCATCCTGACTTCCCTGCAGTCAAAGCTCTCATCCGCCTCCCTGCAAGTTGTAACCGTCACATCATCAAAACTCCCTTTTTCGTATGCTCTGCCAAAATGCCAGGACATATACAAGAATCCAAAAACCAAAACCATGTAACCTGTGTAGCGAAAAATTGATGACATCATAATTCCCGACCTCCTAGACACCGTGTGTCCTTGACACTATGTGTCTTATTTAATTTCCTCTTTTACTTCTCTTGCGAACCGATCCTTTACTAGCATCGAGCCTCCTCCTAGTCTCAAGCGCTCCCCAGTATCCCCTTTGCTTGAGGCCCAAGAGTACGGCAGGATGAATCTCCTTCATCCTTAAAGTCTCAATAAGCTCGACAGGGTTAAGCCCGTCCTCCGCAAGATAGTCCGAGAAGGTCTGTCCTCTTTTCCTCAACTCCTTCTCGAAATGGAGCAAGTTCAGGTATCCGTACTTTCTAAGCGCCTCCTCTACCGGCCTGCTCTTTGCCCCATCCACGTAAATCACCATCTTGGTTGATGCCGGGCTTACCCCGTGTGAACTTGCAAAATTGTTTATACTCCCCCACTCCCCTATTATCTGCTGCGTCGTGATATGCTCTATTCGTCCCATGTATTCACTAACTCCCCTGTTTATTTCATTGGTAACGGCATCCAATTTCTCACTTGCTCGAAATTGTTGCTCAATTCGTCCCATTAAATCATCTCTCCTATTGTGATCATTCTCTGATATTTGGCAGTCATCCTGAACTTGATTCAGGATCTCGTCTTTTAATCCTTCTATACAAAAGGACAGGTTGCGTCCTCCCTTTTCCTGACTATTCATTGTTCTGTGATCGCTTATCATTGTTCTGTGTGTCTCTTTTACTTGCAATTTCCAAATTTGTGTATTAATATTGTCATAGTCTTATTGTTTATGTATATTATATTCACAGAACTGGGAATTTGTCAATAAGTAAATTTACAAATCTGTGAATTAGGGGGTTATCGTGGATCACAATAACGAGATTGGAAAGAGGTTAAAGCTTGTAAGAGAGGCACTTGACCTCACTCAGGAAGAATTTGGAGATGAGATCGGGAAATCATTAAATACAGTAAATAGCTGGGAGGCCGGCAAAACCAGACCGCCCGATCACTTTATGAAAGTGATAGAGAAGATATACAATATCAGCCCCAAATGGCTCCGCCGCGGGCAAGGGGATATGTTTCTGCCCGATATTTCAGGCGTTATGGGCGGGGGCGATATGCTCGAGATTAATATATGGGAGCTTGCGGGTGCCGGTAATCCGCTCGTGTCCGTAGACGCAGAACCCATAGAAAGGGTTACCCTGCCCTCAAAAATGGTGCGCAACTATACAAATGGTTTTAAGGTCGAGGGCGACTCGATGTATCCAACCATTGTAAACGGCGCCTATGTTGGGTTTGACCCGAACGATAAAAAGGTGGTGAGTAACGGCATCTACTGTCTTCACTTGCCGTATGAGGGCTACGTAGTAAAACGCCTTGAGATAAAACCAAACGAGATAATCATAAAGAGCGATAACCAAATGGTTGACGACTACTCCCTACCACTTGATGAAATGAGTCAGAACCTCGTAGTCGGCCGCGTCCGCTGGATCTTCCAGAATGTGTGAGAATATTAATTATATAAAATAACTGTCTAGTTATGATTCATAGAAACTTCAGCAACAAACAATGGTGAAGAATCCGAACTTAAGCGAAGAAGAACTTGTTGGAAGAAGTATTAAGGCAATTAACACCCTACTCAACAAATATCAACTGAGAGAATGTTTTCATAAAGATGATAAATGTTCATCGAAGATCATAGAGGCACATTCAATTCAAAGAAATCGTGTATTAAAAAATATTTCTGATGATGGTCACATTATGATGTTTCAAATGATAACCAATAACAAGGAGGCCAAGTGGAAACCTGAAGAGAGAGGACTTAACAAAGCGACAGTTTTTTCAGGTTTTTGCGAATATCATGATCGAGAAATATTTAAACCCATAGATTTATATGATTATGAAGAAGATAACGAGGAACAAGAATTTCTTTTTGCATACAGAGCATTAGCAAAGGAACATCATATAAAATTAAGTATAACTAAGGCATATGAGAACATACTAAAGTGGACAAAACAAAAGAATTATGAGCAACTGAAAAAACATTATTTCATTAAAAAGAAACAAGATTTAGATCTATTACATATACAAATACCCCAATTTGAACATACACTTAAAGAACTTAAAGCTGCGTCTAGATGTTTAAACAATGCACAAGATGCATTGAACAATAATCTTATTTCTAAAAAATATAATAATATAATCATAAAAACAATAGCTCTAAAAAATATATACCCCATAGCTTGTTCGTCTTGTATTTCTTTAGAAAAAGGCTTTGACGGAATCTTAATCAACGATCTGACGAATTTGAAGATAAATCTGAAATACACATTCTTAACAATTTTTCCTCAAGATAATCATACTTATATATTGTTAAGCTTTTTCAGAAAAGACAAAAATTCTTTCAGATTTATTGATACAGAAATATTACAAAGATCTCAAGATGAGCAGAAGAATCTGATTACTAACTTGTTACTAAAGCATGTTGAAAATTT
>DAOVUC010000129.1 GCA_030632765.1 Candidatus Dadabacteria bacterium | reverse complement strand
AAATAGAGGAGCTAATGATGAGACAGTACCATCCATCAGTCCAGCTAGACCAGGTTGAACTACCTGTAATATAAATCTTCTTTGCTCATCATCCTTATTTTTTGAAGTTGTGTTATGTGTTGATTCCACTTCCATTTCTCTAATTATACATAACATTAATAACCAATAAAATTTGACTTAAAATTCTCTTGAATTGGGGATTTTTTAAAGTTAGAATGATGGTAGAAAGGCGGTTTATAAACTACTTTCAGGGAGGTTAAAGATGAGTAAGACCACAACAAGCTTTATAGTTTTCATATTGTTGTTCGCAGTCGGTATAAATGTGCGGGCGGCAGAGCCTGATATGACCACCGCTGAATTCAGGCAGCTGTACAATAGCCTGCTTGCTGGAAAAACGCTATCCACAACGACGGAGAAAGACGGCGTTACTATAGTTACGGAGAGAAGGTTCGGACAGTTGTTAGATTTGGCGGAAGACGATTTTGATATTCCCGTGCAAAGGGTGATCACTAAAACAAAGGACGGGAAGCAGATACAGAAGATTACGGTAGATATTTTAGACCGTGTAAATAATCTCGGCGATTCGGCGATAATTTACGAAGAAGCGCGCGGTATGGTGGTTGAAAACCCGGATGGCGAGACCTTGAATACGAATGAAGGAGAGTTCCTCGGCATGTTTCGCATTGCGAAAAACCAAAAGGGTGGGTTTGACGTTCATAACTTCGGACTCATTCCTTCAGTTGTGGTAAGAGACGGCAAGAACGAACTTACCGGGTCCAACATCTCTTTTTCGTGTTTCGCAGAAAATAATCTCAGCAAATGCGTATTGACCATTCGCGATTATAACCTGGGAGACTATGATCCGCTTGTAGGGTATCAGCTGAAGGACATGGTAGGCGGGGAATACGTTGAGATAGCGGAAGAGACAAAATAGTAGCATTGGATATTTGTGTCAGTAAACTTTGATTAACGATTGAAAATACACAAACGGAGGAAAACAAATTGAAAACAATCGCATTTCTAGTATTGACCGTGGCTGTTCTCGGGTGTCAGACGTTCACGCCGGTCGTAGACCCTCAGAGTGTAGGAAACAGAGACAGTTATTACAGGGACCAGGCGGAGTGCAGGGCTATCGCCAAACAGGGCGCGCCGGGCTGGAGGAATACGGCTAAAAGTACGGCCATAGGCGGAGGCGTAGGGGCCGGCACGGGAGCGCTGATCGGTGCGATCGCGGGCAACACCGGTGCAGGGCTTGCGGCCGGAGCCGTGATCGGAGGCGTGGGAGGTGGAGCTAGGGGCATATATCAATCCGAGAAAGGGTTTGAGGATATTTACAGAAACTGCATGAGAGGCAGAGGGTATAACGTCCTAAACTAATCAATACCGAATCTTGAAGAAAGATGAATTAAACAGTTTGCTTAATCTCTTTGATTTGGAGCAGGGTTTTCTGGATGCGCTTATGGGGAGCGCCACTAAGCAGGGGTTTCGCTACACCCAATCTCCCCTATTAGCTGTGCCCGTTTATAGAAAGGGATTATCATAAACGACAAAGGAGGCTTCAATGTATAGATGGATTTTATTAATTGTTCCTATCTTGTTTGTAACTTCTTGCAATATGACTTGGAAGCGTCCGTTGAAAGAAAAACAGGCCGCCAAATCCTCCTATCAGGAATGCCTGGAAAATTACCCGGATAACCAAATAAAATGTGACGCCTATAAAGGAGCTTACGATGATTCTGTTAGACAAATGAAAGGGAGATCTGAAGATCCTACTAGTGAAGGTGGTTTATATGATAAGTAATACAGCTTGAATATAATTTTATTTTACCATTAAGAAAGATCTAAGGAGATATTAATGCTAAAGTGTCTTGCACTTTTAATATTTGCTTTAGTTTTTACTCTTCCTCTTCAATCTATTGCTAAAGATGATCTCATAACAGTTAGCAAAGAGTCTGAACAAGTCCCGCTTGCTTCAGGTAAGAGCGTATCAATAAGAAGTCTTTGCCCCGAAAAAACTGTGCTTCTGAGCGGGGGAGGGGAATGTCTAGGATTTCTAAATACAGAGCACAAAGTTGTGCTTACTAAAAGTGCTCCCGATCCCATAGGAGCTGCGTGGAATGTGGATTGTACTAATATGAATCGTGAAGCGGGTGATGTACAAGCAAGGGCTTGGGCAATCTGCACAGAGCAATAATTACTGCTGTAATAAACCTGTAATTCTAAATTCTTCTTGTTAATATTTGATATGACTATGTATAATGATTCTTCGGAGGGTGGAAAAATGAAAATAGAAATTTCAAATCATCTCATAATTGTTCCTATCATAATGTTTTTTCTGCTAATGTTTGCATTTAATACTCAAGTAAATGCCCAAGCGAATATACCGCCTGGAAGCTATAAGAAATCTTGTAAGGACATACAGGTTGTTGTGGGCAATGTGTGAAAAAAGGGATGGCAAATTTCAAAAGTCAATCCTAAAGTTAACTGATTGCGAAGGGGATATATCAAATAATAACGGAGAGCTGGCCTGCAAGAAGAAGCCGGGCAAACGCCCGCCCAGCGGGAGCTATCAGAATTCATGTAAAGATATTAAGGTGGAGGGCAAACAATTAAAAGCCAAATGCCAGAAAAAAAACGGTTCCTGGAATAATACAAAGCTCAATTATAAAAACTGCAACAAAGATATTAGCAACAATAACGGAGAGCTTAGTTGCAAAGCTGCTGGATCAAAGATCCCAAACGGTAGCTATAAACAAACATGCAGTGATTCCTATGTTGAGGGCAACAGGCTCTATTCTCAGTGCAAGAAGCAAAATGGCGGCAGGAATAAAACTTCGATAAATTACAAAAACTGTAATCGCGATATCTGGAATGACAATGGAAAACTTAGCTGTAAGCAAAACAACCAATCAAGTTTTCCTAAGGGAAGTTATAAAAAATCATGTAAAAACTTATATAAAGAAAGCAATATGCTCGAAGCAGATTGTAAGAATGATAATGGTAAATGGAAACATTCGAGTATAAAATACAAAAAATGCAACAACGGAATCTGGAATGATAACGGTAGGTTAAGGTGTAACTAGTGATGTTTTACCTGAGGGAATCTTAGGGAACTTTATCCATTTTATTTAAGACGAGGTCTCTCAGAGTTAGTTCCCCCAATACCCCCCGTATTGCCCCGTCTATATTCTCGGTAACAAGATCTACCTCGGGTTTTGAAAGGTACCTGTTTTCTAAGAAGGTGGTTTCTTTGTTTACACGTGCCGCATCTATGATTTCTTCTAAGGTTATAGCTTCTATAGCTTTTGCAGGTAGATAAAATACCGGATCTTCACCTACCTCTAGTATCAAGTTCTTATCTTCAAGCTCCTTAATAGTAGATTCAAGAGATTCCTGCGGCAGCCCTAAATGCTGTGCCAGCATATCGTAAGTCCATTTTTCCTTGTTGTGATAAAAGTTATACCCGATCAGATACATAATCATAAAAGACAACTTTTCTTTTAATTTGCCGCTTAGTTGAAATATCCTTTTCCCTAAATCTAAGAACTTTAGGTTTTGGTGGCAATATGCAATTTGGGCGCCAATGAGCATTATAAGCCAGTTAACGTAGAGCCATATCATAAAGAGTATAAGCACAGCCAAACTTGAATAAATTGCGGCGTATCTGGTAGATTTTGCAACTGAGAACGCAAAGACCCATCCTGTGGTCTGCCAAGCTATACCTGCTATTGCTCCCCCAATAAAAGCTGATTTAAATTTGACCTTGGTATTGGGAATGAGAATGTAGACAAATGTAAAAACCAGAAATACGAATAGGTAAGGAATTAGCTTGCCAACAAATAATACAAGAGTGCCTAGAGGCTCTATTGATACTATTTTCTGAACTATAGTGTTGCTTTCAAAAGATGCTGTTAGACCTATTGCGGCCAGCATGAGTACCGGGCCTATAAGTAAAATACTAATATAATCGCTGAACCTTCTGACAATACTTCTTCCCTTTCTCACCTTCCATATGTGGTTAAGAGAGTCCTCAATTTTCATAATAAGAGAAATTGAGGTGTAAATTAGCATTAGGAGACCCACTGTCCCGAGAACACCAAAGTTTATATTATTTATAAACCCAATAATCTGCTGAGTTATCTCGCTCCCTTTTTCTCCAAGAGGCTCCATGAAATTTGCCAGAAATGGCTCTACCTGATTATCGACAACTCCAAAAGCTTTCAGTATTGAAACGCTGAAAGCTAGAAGTGGGACTATCGACAACAAGGTGGTATAAACAAGACTCATTCCCCTTAGGGTGAGTTCATTGTCTGTAAATTCCCTAACTGTTGCGTATATCAGTTTTGTAAGATATACAAGCCATGTCCTGAATCTGTTCAAAGGTCCAGTATCAAGGTGCCATAGGTCCTTAGTGAGGAAGTCGTTTACTTTCTTTATTAGTTCTGCCATTTTACGCTGACTATGTAATGTATTGGTTTATACTATTGCTTCATACTGTAATTCAGATGAATTTCATAGTCAAATGGGTGATACAATCACCTTCTTTTCTATTAGTGTTATTTCATAGTTCCTTAGAGAGGACAATTTTGCTGCATTTTCATTCCAGATCGAAGCAGATTTTTTGAAATTTGCATAATTCACATGTTTTCCTGTCTTCAGTTCTTGGGAAATCAGTCATATTCGCGGTGTTTTCCTCAGCATTTATTAGATAACTTTTCATGTTTTCTATGCTTTTGTTAATGTAATCTTTGGCATGATTGATCTGCTCAATGCTGAAAGTATGGATCTTTGTATAGTTTTCAAAAAGGTTAAGTTCTGTAACGGTAATTTTGTCCAAATCAAAGTCAAGCTCTTCATGTGCATACAAGACGTAAATTAAAAATTGATGTTCATCAGAATTACCGGACCCTGTTTTCCAATCATAGATTTTGATTCTATCTTCTATACTATAAGCCAGGTCTAATTTAACGTAATAAAGTTCCGGGTTAAATGAAAAATATGACCCCGTCATACTCTCGATTGAAAGTACTGTCTCTTTAGATAGCTCTATTATTTCCTCAATCAATTGAGATTGATAAAAATTCTCAAGACATAAAATCACCTCGTCATAGTTTCTCTTCCAGATTTCATCACGTATTTCGGGTCTATATTCATGCTCAAAAAGAGCCGGCTCATCTCGAAGACTACCTCCCTTATTCCAATAGCTCCCTTCTCTTGAAGACCTGAAATCATTTCTCATAATCTCGGTTACTCTATTCTTAGATTTATCAAGTGGGGTTAGTTTACCGGTGCTAACTAGCTCCTTGAGTATTCTTTCAATCTCCTCATGTACGGCGGACCCTTTCCATTGCCAGCGGTTCTGAAGATTCTTTAGGACATAGAGAGTCCTGGTAACATTATCAGCTTTGTTTTTCTCCCAACCGCCCCAGGATCCGTAATAATTATAGTAATACTCTCTTT
>DAOVUC010000048.1 GCA_030632765.1 Candidatus Dadabacteria bacterium | reverse complement strand
TGGCTTTGTCTCTAGCCTTTCTTGTTTTTTAATCCAACCCATATAATACTATTTTAATTTCCCATTGCCTGAATGTCTGCCTGTCTTATCTAATTGATGCTTGTCGTTGATCGTTTTTTCCACTTTTTCTCCAAAGTAGGGCGTCTTATACAAAAAAGACTATATAAATACATAAAAATAGAAGATTACCACTCATCTACCAGATATACTTAAATATATCTGGTAGATGAGAAGATAAAGTGCAATCTGAAGCCAGTGTTAGCTAAGTTGTTAAGGTAAGAGAGGAGCATAAAGTGCTATTGGGCGAAGGCCGGATTCTCGGCATAGATATAGGTTCAAGCTCTATTAAGCTTGTTGAGCTTGAGCAAAATGGAAACGCATATCAGCTAAGGAGCGTTGGTGAAGCACCCCTTCCACCGGACTCAATAGTCAACAAGGCTATAGCTAAGTCTGAAGTTGTTTCTCATACACTTTCTACATTAATTGATGATCTTGGAATTGAAACTGATGATGCGGCGATTTCCATTTCGGGCGATCCTGTACTTATGAAGCGTGTAAGTTTGCCTTATATGTCTGATTCGGAATTAAAAAAATCTATTACCTGGGAGCTCGAGCAATCTTTATATCAAGGCATTAAAGAGGTTAATTATGATTACCAGGTTATCCCCGGACAAGGCACACAGGATAATATTGATGTTTTAATAGTGGCCGCGAATAAGAATGCAACAAAAAATTATATTTCAATAGTTACTGATGTGGGCTTAAACCCTGTTATTGTTGATTTGGATGTATTTTCGCTTGAGAGCATGTATGAAGTGAATTATCCGGAATCAGAGGGCCTTGTGGCTTTAGTTAATATAGGCGCGTCTGTGACTAATATTAATATAATAGACAATGGGGAGTCAGTATTCGCAAGAGACTTAACTGTAGGGGGGAATCACTATACTCATTTGATAATGGCGGAGATGGACTTAACTTATGAAGAGGCTGAAGAAGTTAAGCATACTCAAAGGGTAGGGTTAACTGACCCGGGACTTAAGCAATTTGCTCATAATTTTATAAACTCGACATGTTCTGAGATAAAAGAAACTATTGATTTCTTTTCTTCGACCTATTGTACTGAAAAGGTAAAACGTATCATGATCGGCGGAGGCTCATCAAGTATTCCTGGTATGAAGGATGCTCTTTCTGATAGAACCCAAGCCTATGTAGGTATTCTTAATCCTTTTAGAAAGATAGTTTATAGTGAAGGCGCTTTTGATCCGGAGTATATTGAAGACATATCCCCCAAGATGAACGTAGCAATAGGGCTTGCTTTGAGAAAACCCTAGTCCGAGACGGGTCTTACTACATTTGATCTAATAGATATAAAGTTGTTTTTTCTTTGATTATTAGGTGGCTCAACCATAAACACCAAGAGAATAAGCCAAAATCCATATAAAAATTAAACTGCAAATACTAGGTTATAGTGTTTTTAGCTTGATCAAAAAGCACAGAGTGATATCATAGTTTCTAGGCTTTATCTCCTAGGGGAGAAATTGTCTGTTAAAATTGTTGAGGCTGCATAGAGTGGAGGCTGCATAGAGTAGTATAAAGGTCTATTATGAAATGTGTTTTGTGTGAAAAAAGAAAACCCAAGAGGTATTGCCCCGCAAAAAGAACCTCAATTTGCACTGTTTGTTGTGGTGAGAAAAGGGGGGTGGAGATTAACTGTCCTCTGGACTGTCCTTATTATGTTGAGGGCTTAAAACATCATCAACAAAAGATGATGCATCAGAGAATTAAGAAAGAAGGGGCTAAAAGTTATGTCCGTAGAGCAGAGCTATACAAACATAATCCCGAACTCTTTGCCCAGTTAGAGAAGGGTTTTGTAAGCATATTCAGGGCAGATAAAAGTTTAACAAATAGGGATTTAGTTTCAGGACTGGACATGGCGAAAAAGACTCTTGAGACAGAAAAGAAGGGTCTCTTATACCAGCACCAGAGCGGTAATCACTATGCTGATGAAATCTCAAATCATGTGCTTAGAATAGTAAGTGAATATAAAGATAATCCGGATCTTGTTCCAAATAGGATTACTATTGATTTTGGCATTATGGTGATAGGGGAGTTTTTAGATGAAGCCAGGTTTTATATGGAAAATGACTCAAACACGAAAAGTTATCTGACTCACCTAATGAGGTATCATCCCGAGCAAGAAGCCCCGGCGCAAGCGGACAGCAAACTAATAATAACGCCCTAATGCAATAAAACCCAGATGATAAGTCCGCTATTTTTTAGAATTACCCGAAGGTACTGTGTTGATAATAGCTGAAATTATTAAAGCAATGACAGCAACTATGGCAAGGTATTTAAAATAGGGATCCCAGTTTATTGAAATTCCCAGATATAAACCGATACCGACAAAAGTGAATAATATAAGGCAAATTAATATTGCGCCCGGAATATTTTTCTTAAGCACTTAGTTTGTTCCTCCTAATAAGATACATCTTATTAATAAGCAAAGGGATTTTATCTGAATTAGAGACGATATTCAAATTCTGATATCATAATAATCAGATTAGGTACCTGTTTTAAATATTAAACTGTTGATTGAACTTGGGTTGTAATGAATGTAGACTTAAGAAAAAGTAGTGGTTTATATGAAGTCTTTGTTGCCATTCTTTATAACTCATCCTAAATGGCTGATTATTTTCTTCCATGACTAATTTATGACAATTCCCAAACCAAAAGAAATATTAAAGTTATTAAAGAGTTCAAATGGCCGTCCTATGAGATCTAAAGAGATATCAAATAGGCTCGGTATGCCCAAAGAAGGGAGACCTCTATTAAAAAAGATACTGCGAAAGATGATAGCACATGGGAAATTAACCAGGGGCGACGGAGGGAAATATGCTGTTGCTGAACATAAGAAAGCCAGCCCAAAAAGAAACTATAATATAGATAAGCCCAGAGCCGCTTCTTCAAGTGCCAAGCTTAAGGGTGTCATAAAGGATGGAAAGATTATTGGAGAGTTTGTTCGGACTGGAAAAACAGGAAAAATTATTCCGCGAGACAGCTTAATCCCTCACATAATTTTACAGCCTAATGAAATAAAACAGCTTAGGAATCACTCTCTTGTCGTAGCCGAACTGCACAATAAAATTTCTAGTAATGGTCGTTTGAGAGGTAGCGTAGTAGATGTTTTAGGTAAAGCGGGTGATCTGGATACCGAAAAAAAGGGTTTGTTGATCGAGTATGACTTATCCAATGAATTTCCTGCAGCAATAATCGGAGAGCTAAATAAGATATCGGAGCAGATTCCTGATAACGAAGTTAAAACAAGAGTAGACTTAAGAAAAGATACTATCTTCACCATTGACGGAGAGGATGCCAAGGATTTTGATGATGCGGTTGGAATACAAAGAATCCGAGGTGGGTACAAACTCTGGGTATGTATTGCAGACGTGTCATATTATGCGAAAATGGGCAACGCTATTGATAATGAGGCTTTAAGTAGAGGAACTAGCGTTTATCTTCCCGGCAGGGTTATTCCCATGTTGCCGGAAAAACTTTCTAACCATCTATGTAGCCTTGTCCCCTATGAAGACCGCTTGACTAAGACGGCAGAGATGGATTTTAATCATAAAGGGGAGATGGTGGGTTTTAAGATATACAATAGCATAATTAGTAGTTCCGCTCGGCTTACTTATACGGAAGTAGCTGAGAATCTTTCTAAAAAAGGACGGATACCCGAGGGGCAAAAGCATATTCTGCCGGTTCTAAGGATTATGAAGGAGCTATATGAGAAGATTCGGAGGCATAGAATCAAAAGCGGTAAACTCGACTTAGACATTCCCGAGCCAAACCTTGTTAGAGACGAGCTGGGAAGAGTGGTGGATGTTATTAAGTCAAACAGAAACTTTGCACATGAGATGATTGAGGAATTTATGATTGCAGCTAATGTAGGGGTTGCATGTTATTTATGTGATTCTAAGGTGCCTTCCATATATCGAATTCATGAAACACCCGATCCGGATTCTCTAGTAAAGCTCAAAGAGGGTCTTAAAAAGCTAGGCTATATGCTTTCAGCAAGTGAAGATATTGATACGCTTGATTTACAACGGATAATTAATCAGTCCAAGGGTAAGAACGATGAAGTTCCGGTTAATATGTTAATTCTTCGCTCTCTAAAGAGGGCTTATTATTCGGTCCTTGATGAAGAGCACTTTGGTCTTGCTCTCATTCATTATACGCATTTTACTTCTCCAATTAGACGTTATCCGGATTTAATCGTCCACAGAATAATAAACTCTCTTTTATTTAAAAAATCACCCCCTTATGATGAAAAAACAGTTGAGTGGATATCTGAGCATTCTTCTAAGAGAGAGAGGCTGGCTAATTTGGTTGAGCGGGAGGCGATGAGTTTAGAGAGAACACAACTGATGAAACCCTATATTGGAGAGGAGTTTGAAGCAGTAGTAATAAGCGTGCTGCCTTTCGGTATGTTTGTGGAAATTAAAGAGATGTTTGTGGAAGGGCTTGTTCCCAAAGACAGTATTCTTAATTGGAGAAAGAGGTGGTTTGATATAGGACAAAAGGTTAAGATTAAAGTAGTAGCCGCAAGTCTTGAGAAGAGAGGGATCACACTTAACTTGGTTTCATAATCATCATCCCAGCTTATAAACTTATTGTATTTATATCTCACGTGTTTGTAGCATATTCGTGCTGATTCACAAACACGCCCAATATCGATAACTTCATATTATATTATTTTCTTCTTCTTGTAGCTCTGAGCGCAAATGCAAATGCTACAGGAACTAAAGGAATTAATAGATTAGCCACTGCAGTGCCGAGCTTAACCGGGTTTCCAGCGATAGCACAACCGCCGTTTGAGTTACCTCCATTCCCTACACCAGTAGCCGGTGGATTTGTCGGGGGTGGTGTTGGGATCGGTGTTGCTGTTGGCGTTGGAGTCGGGGTTGCTGTTGGGGTCGGACCTGCTGCAAGTACAGACTGAACCGCTGCAAAAGCATTAATTCTTCCAAAACCTGATCTGAAATCGAATCCAGGTTGACCAATATCCACTGCCGTACTGGTTAACGCGTTGGTTACCTCTTGAACCTGTCTTGTAGCGATTGTAGGGTCTGCTAAAGATGAATTACTCTCAACGGATTCTAGCGCTTCAAGCACCAAAGCTGCAACAGCGGCCGCATGCGGGGCAGCTGCAGAAGTTCCGAAAAAGGTGGTAAATCCGGGCGCTGTTGTTGAAACACCGTCAGGACCCGAGATATCAGGTTTGTCTCTTAACTCTGAAATGGCAGCTCTACTAGAAAAAGCAGCGTCCGAGGGCGAAATTATTGATGACGGACCCTGAGAGCTAAAAAATTCAATTGTGCTTGGAGTCATCCAGTCAAAAGCTGCTATAGCTAATACTCCAGGTGCTGCGGGATGTCCGAAAATACTGTCTTCGGGAACAATATATTCTGTCAGAATTGCGGTCCAGGTAAAATGGATTTCTAACGTTTGTGCAGTGCCTGAGACTTTACTTATTATTATTTCTACAAACTCTGAGCTGAAACCCGTATTCTCTACAATTGCAAATTCAAAAGGATCGTCATTACCGTTTTGATTGGCTGTTCCCTGAGCCAAAATATCGCCGGTAAAACTGTCCACTAAAAAAAGGTCGTAATCGTTAGACGAAGAACCAAACGGGTCGCTCCACTGTAGAAATACTACAGCTCTCCCTCCGCCCGGAATTTGAAGTGTGAGCCCCACATCGTTGCTCCCGCCTGCCGCAGCTCCAAAATTGTGCAGGTCATCAGGATCAAGCCCTCCGTCATCTAGATAAAATGCCTGATAGTGTTTGTCAGCGTCGTTTCCCGCGGCTGAGACAAAAATTATTCCGCTATCTACCGCGCTTTGAGCCGCTTGGGCTAATTCGCCGTCCTGGAAGTAAGGTTCTGATAGAAACCCTACGTCATCTACTATTATGTCCACACCATTATTCATAAAAAAGGTAATCGCATTGAGAAACTGAACGCTCGTTGGAAATGCGGTATAAAAAGCTAATTCTGTGCCGGGGGCCACATCGTGAATTATTTCCAGCATCGCTGTACCCTCATCGCCGTCTCCGGCATTTCCGATATCGATGAAGCCGGGCAGGTCACCTGTTATCTGAGAGAGGGCTATGCTGTCCACACCGTCTGAAATAACGCCTATCTTTATACCTGATCCATCCACGCCGAAACTGTTCCTTGCATCATCTGCATTTATAGGACCATCCCCTTGTGTAGTTACCGATCCCACTCGCGTGTGCGCGTAGCTAGGTGGAGTAACTTTAACTACAAATCCCATCTCGGCGGCAGCTTCTAAATTCTCATGTGGGAGCCAGCCCTGAATAATCTTATGATCTTCGTTTATATCTTCTACAATTAAGCCCAGATCCAGAAGTTGCTCAAGGTTCCCATCGCTAACTTCATTACAGTATAGAAAAATCTCTACATTACCGTTGTCATCTACTTTTATTAATGGGTTTGATAAATTGCGGAGGTTTAAACTTTGAGCATCACCCCTGGTTGCCGCCATTTTAGATATCTCGTTTACTATTCCTTTTAAGCTAGAATTTAATTTAGCGCTGCCATTTGGTCCCTTGGATTTGATTGATTTAAAGCTCTGCTCGGCTGAAGAATCAATAGATAATAGTGGACTTGAGACGATTATAGCAATTAATATTAAAGCCAGAGATAACCTGTTCATTTTATCCTCCTGAAAGAGATTGTGTTTTCCAGTATTCCCGCCAAAGAATAGAATTAATATCTAAAATCATACTTAGTCTTAATTTATATCTGTTTTGGGTTATTAATAATAGTTTACCACTCTTTTTTCTAGATACACTCAGGTTTCATGTGATTATGTATTTAGAAAAAATTCTACTGTTTCTTAAGACTTCTTTCTTAGGTGCTTCTTATCCTGCTATATATACAGCCAGGATATTTGCTGGCGGAGGGAGTGGGATTCGAACCCACGAGAATCTTGCGACTCTACTGGTTTTCGAGACCAGCGCCTTCGTCCGCTCGGCCATCCCTCCAAGATGCTATTATTGTAATAATATTGGTTAGTTAGCCCTCTTTTTGTGAGAGCGCTTTTTCTTGGTGTTGCCATAATTGTCACGGTTGTAACGTGCCAATGACTCAATTGCGTCTTTTAGCGACTCGTCTGGATGAGCGTATCTCATGGTTGTTTTAGGGTCAGTGTGCCCTAATATTTGACCTACCTGAAACAAGGGGACGCCGGCTTCAACCATCCGAGTAGCGGCTGTATGTCTAAGATCATGGAATCTAAATCCTTGAATATCAGCTTTCTTTAACGACCCTTTGAAAATTGTTGCCATTGCGTCACCATGTAAATATTCTTTCCCGTGAATGTTCACAAACACAAATTCTGATTTTTTTTGTCTTTCAATTCTATTAGCATTTCTTTTAATATTGAGTTAATGGGTACACGTCTAGCTTTCTTTGTTTTAGTGGCTGTTGATTCCAATAATATATATTCCTGTTCTAAATTAACTTTATCCCATTTGATATTTAGTATCTCGCCACGCCTCATCCCGGTATTTAGAGCGCAGAGAATAATGTTCCTAAGATAGGAGGGAGAAGCAATCAATAGTCTGTCTTCTTCTTCGGGAGATAATATTCTATCGGAATCATAATTTTGCTCAAGGAATTTAACCTGTGTTACGGGGTTTTTGCCTTGAAATTTATCTTGCAGAGCGCCGATATTATACATCCTTTTAAGACAAGCAAGCTCTAGATTGACAGTGCGGGGTTTCTTCCCCTGACTTAACCGTTTACCTTGGTACTTGATAAGTTTGTCCGGGGTGATTTCGGAAAGCCTATGATCGCCTAATTCTTTTGTGATATGCTCAAGAGCTATTCTATCTCTATCCCAAGAGCGTTTTTGTTGTATGTATCTTGCATAATCTATGTACTCAAGCACATATTCGGAGAGTAGAGGGTCGGCTGTGCTGTATTTCTTCTTTCTAAGATCGGCTTTGATATCGGCAAGGATTTGTTTCGCTCTGGTTTTAGATATTAGAGCGGCGGGGCCAAGCGAACGGGTGACGGCTTTCCCTCCCGGTAAGTACCAAATGATGTAACGCATAACCGATACAGTACCGTTCTTATGTTTTATTCTTCTATCTCTAACAGCCATATAAATAGAATATATAATTTCCCGTTCATTGTGAAGGGTTATTGTCTGTACTGCTACCCTTTTTTGTCAAGCTCGGTTTAAGTTGGGATTATGGATATTAAAACTAAACAAAAAAGGGAGCCGAAGCTCCCCTTTTGTAAAGCTCGGTTTAAGTTGGAATTATTAATAGTATGAGATACCGTGCTTCATCTAACTTATGAATGACTGCATTCGGACTTCACTAGCAGTTTGAGCAGCCTGCGTCTTGGCATACGCAACTGCCGTCTGTCCAGATGGCGCCTGTAGCATCAATATGCATCCCCTGAACATTCGCACTCTCAAAATTTGCTCCCGTGAATGTGCAATTCACACAGGCAAAGCCGGATAAGTTGGCTTGTTCAAATAACACGTCGTTGTAATTCACATCAACCATCACTGAGTTCGAGAGGTTTGTCATAGTAAGGTTAGAGCCCGTAAAATCGGCATCGGTATATTGAGAAAATTTCGTCAGGTCAAGACCAGTGAAATCGCAATTTGTCAGTGTAGCATCAACAAAACCTACGTCCCTAAAACCTATAACTCCCTGAAAATTCGAATTATCGACTGTCGCACGCCAAAAATTTGTCGCAGCACCATTATTGGGGGACATATCCGAGTCTTTATAATTCACTAAAGTCTGTGTAGAGTAGGAAAAATCCACACCACTAAAACTAGAAAAAAGAAAATTATTATTATTAAGAGTCGCTTTGCTTAAGATCGCTCCAGTCAAATCAGCATAGCACCAAAGGAATCCGTTTAATGACGCTCCTGTAAGGTCTGCATCATTAAGAATTACTGTAGGGACAGTATTAATATTCGCGCAGCCGTTAAATGTATGCTCCGACAC
>DAOVUC010000283.1 GCA_030632765.1 Candidatus Dadabacteria bacterium | reverse complement strand
TTATCTTCTGTAAGCCAGACACCAACTAGTAGATAAATTTTTTTGATTCAGTATGGATGGATGCCTTATCTAAGCATTGATCCTATCTCTCAATATCAGATAATATTATTTGAGTTATTTGGAAGTAGTGACTTAAGGTATTAAACAGGCTTTATTTTTGATTCAAGAAGAATTCTCAGCCTGTTTCTAATTTCCGGTGTAACGAAAGCCTTATCTTTTAACTTTCCTGTAATTTCAAGCATCCTCTTGTATGTATTTACAAAACCCATACACTCCGGACAGTCACCTGTGTGTTTCTCAAGCTCTTTTAGAGTTTGAAGATCCAGCTCATTGTCAATATACTCCATAATGTTTTCAACTACATCTTTGCACATAAACATATTTATCTTCTCCACTCATGAAAATAGTCAGATAATTTATCACGTAAAAATAACCTCGCTCTGTGTAGCCTTGATTTCACCGCGGGTACAGTGATCTCAAGAATATCTGCCACTTCCTCATTTGATAGCCCGTCTATATCTCTTAGATGAAAAACCGTTCGATAAGACTCAGGCAGCTCATTAATTGATTCATCTATTATTTTAAGCGCCTCTTTGCCGTAAATAACAATGTCCGGTCTTGAGCTCCAGTCCTTATCCATAATTCTACCCATAAGGGTGCCCTTATCGTCGTAGGGGACGTAGTTTTCAAGACTGATATTACTTTCATGCTTTTTTTGTGACCTCAAGTACATGTAACTTGCGTTTACGGTTACTCTGTATAGCCAGCTTGAAAATTTAGATTCTCCACGGAAAGTGTCCAGTTTTTTGGTTAGGGTAAGAAAAACTTCCTGGAAAACCTCCTCGGCGTCACTAGTATTACGGGTTATTCTGAACGCAAAACCGTAAATTCTATCTGAGTATCTGCTGACAATCTCATCAAATGCGGACTCCTCTCCATCGTTTGTATAAAGATTAACGAGTTCTTCATCAGATTTGTCGGATATATAATTCTTATCCTCAGATACAATAACCTTTATTAGCTTTTTAAAAAACCCAATCTCCATATTCCCCTCTCGGAAATCAAAAAATTAATTATGGGCAAACAATGAAAGCTCATTTTGAAAGATTCTTTAATTTTATCCTTAGGTTAGGATGAAATTAATTTGTAGAAGGTTCATCTTTGCATTCATATTTTTTTGAAAGCGCAAAAACCCTGTCTTGATTGGGAAGGAACCTTCCGTCTTTATGGTTTCTTACTCTAATTAGTACTTTATCAGATCCGCATGCAAATGTGAGGAGGCGTGATTCAGACTCTTTTAATCCCATGATTTCTGGACGAATGGAGGATATATGGACGAAGATTGTACCCTCATATTTATCTTTTTCCACGATATTATTCATCATTCCATGGGGTAGATGTAAGTGACCCGAGAGCCATAAATCTACCCTGTATTTTTTTAAAACTTGAGTGAACCTCTCAGAATCAATGACTTGCCTATCCCTAAAAGATGAAAACGGGATCCCGCTGTCCTCAAGAGGGGCGTGAGTGGTAACGACTATAATTTTATCCCGATTATTTACTACCAGGTCCTTCCACCAGTTAAATATCTCCTTCGATATCTCTGTTGCTTTTCCTCTCTGTGAATCGGACATGAATATAAAGAGAATATTCCCTTTTAATACTGAGTAATTAGTTTCTTCTCTTAATTTCTCTCTAAAAAGTTGTCCCATATCGGTTTTTAAATCATGGTTGCCTATTATCTCATACCACTCTTGGATATATGAATTGTCTCTAGTCCGCACGTACCAATCAAATGTTTCTTCATCACTTTGATTTACTATATCGCCCGCAACAATGGCGAGGTCAACATTTGGAACATTATCGTTTATATCAGTTATTGCGATCTCAAAAGCTTCTTCATGGCCTCTATTCGTAGGCTGGATATCGGCAAGTGCCCACAGGGTTAAAGTGTTTTTGGAATCAAACCAGTTTGCTTGGGTGAGTTCTTCACCTGATGTGTAACCTATGTAGCATGAGGATTGGATGAGAAACAAAAGTATTAAGAAGAGTTTTAGCTTGGTGGGCATATTAAATTATTAGGATTATATTATCTTTGTTTCGGGTACTCCGAGCGCCTCTTCGTTTTTTACTTCACTTATTTTAACCAGTATTTCATCGCCTACATTGAAGTTGTCGTCTGTAATTCTGACCGGGATATAGTTAGGTGTTGTGCCCTTTTGGCCTTTCTCTATTAGTACGGGGAGAGTTCTTCCAATGAATTGATTAAAAAATGCGGTTTTTTTATAACTACCGAGTTCTCTTAAACGCTTGCTTCTATCTTTTATTATTTTAGGATGTATCTGCTCCGCCATCACAGCGGCCGTGGTCATCTTTCTTTTTGAATAAGGAAATACATGGAAGTAAGTGAGAGGAGAATCCTTGGCAATCTGATAAGTGTTTAGAAATTCATGCTCGGTCTCACCCGGAAATCCAACCATGATGTCGGATCCTATTGCGGCGTCAGGAATTCTTTTTCTAATCAGATTGGTCAGGTTCAAGAACTTCTCGGGACTGTAGCGTCTTCTCATTCTTTTAAGTACGTCCTGATCCCCGCTTTGAAGAGCAATATGAAACTGAGGGCATATGGTTTTTGATTCAGCAATGAAATCTATAAGCTCAAGCTCTGTATCCGCCGGGTCA
>DAOVUC010000278.1 GCA_030632765.1 Candidatus Dadabacteria bacterium | reverse complement strand
TATTTGCAGAATGGGAACATGAGACTATTAAGGAGCAAATGTATGAAAGTAAGATGATTAGGTGGAGGGAGCAACGCACATTTATTGGTAGACCACCTTACGCTTACTACTGGAACAAAGAAAAAAAACAGCTTGAAATTAATGAAAAGGAAGCCAAAGTTTATAAATTGCTTGTTGATATGTATTTGAATCAAAAAATGTCTTTTCAAGACATGTGCATAAAGCTGAAAAAAATTGGCATTAAAGGTAAACGTGCAGATTGGAGTAGTACAACAATCAGTTCTATATTTAAGAATCCAGCATACTACGGTAATTATGTTGTTAATCAGTACAAATTTGAAGATGGAGTGAGGGGTGTTGGTTCAAGGAGAACAAAACAGAGAAAACCTAGTTCTGAACATATTACTTTTCAGATTCCACCTTTAATTTCAAAGACTCAATGGGATCGAATACAAAAACAGACAGAATTTAATAAGCGTAAATCTAAACGTTCTGATAAAACAGAAGACTTAATCTTGCGGGATGTTCTTATTTGTGGAAGATGTGGAGGTCGAGTAAAGCCAAAAGTAAGAAGCGTTAGAAAAGATGGTACAGTACCACGCCAATATGTTTGTTATTGGGCAGGTACAAGTAAAAAAAGCTTAATTGCTTCAGGACGCAAAAAGAAATGTAGTCTACCTTTTATTGAAACTAAGGATATTGAAACGGATGTTTGGGTAGATTTTATGATGGGGTTTGTTTTTAATCCAACCCATATTTTAGAGCAAATATATAATTCTAATAAACACAAGGATAAAATCAATCAGTTGAGGGAAACTATAGACAGGTTAGAATTGGAGATAACAAAAAAGGATAGAGCGAGAAAGAATCTTTTTAAGTTATTGGAAGAAGAAGATACTAACATTGGTGAGCTAAATGATAGACTAAGGATAAACAATGATGAGATATTAACTCTCAAAGGTAATTTAAATGACACCCAATCAGAATACCAAGAACTAGTATCTATAAGTGAAAATAAGAAGGATATTTCGAATTTTTTACGTAACAACAAAAAGCTCTTAAGAAAAGTAAGAAAGGATATAATCAATTTGAACTCAAAAGATCGAAAATTGTTAATTGAATCTAGCTTGATGGGTAAAGTAACTGTGCATTATCAGGAGGACAATGAGATAGATGGACCTGGAGGTCCTAAATGTAAATTTAAACTAAATACGAACCTAGAACTTTTACAAAGGTTTATGGAAGAAGGAAAGATTACTAATTTAGATAAGAATAGTACCGGCCAAACTCCCAAACTTACTTATTAGTTTTTTGGCTACGGGTTTTACATCTCTTCGGGGAATTGAGAATGTGAGCAGTAGCTCGAGAAGCTCATAGTCATACATTCCGTCAGCACCGGTCTTTTGGAACCGTTCTCTTAATCTTTTTCTGTGATTAATATAATGAGGAGTATCAGACATTTTATTGACGAGGTAATCTTAACCTTTTTGCGCAAATTTTAAAATTGTTTTAATCACAAAGTAACGAACCTCTGCAAAATAGTGCTGCTCTAGCAAAAGAATTTAACCTCTCCTAACATAAATTGACAGAACTCATCTAATGCTGTTAAATTCCAATTCTTATGACAAAAGCACATTTTCTCCCTTTTAACTTCCTCGGACTTGATGAAGAGGATACGGATCTAAATAGAGCAAAGGTTGTAATCCTTCCTGTGCCCTTTGAAAGAACGGTCTCATTCGGAAGGGGAACATCTAAAGGTCCCCATTCTATCATTTACGCATCAAGGTCTTTAGAGCTTTATGACGATGAGCTCGCATACGAACCTTACAGCGTTGGAATCCACACTCTCTCGGAGCTTGAATCTAATGTCGACCCCGCTGAAATGGTAGGGGACCTGAGTGATCTATGCACTGAGCTATTAGATAGCGGGAAATTTATTATCACATTGGGCGGGGAGCACTCAATCACTTATGGCACTGTAAAAGGACAT
Organism: Candidatus Dadabacteria bacterium; assembly: GCA_030632765.1. Lineage (GTDB taxonomy): Bacteria > Desulfobacterota_D > UBA1144 > Nemesobacterales > UBA2774 > CR02bin9. Next base: position 836 of record DAOVUC010000278.1, on the reverse strand, counting down.
AAAAACAAGTTCGGCGAATTCTCAGTATTAAACATCGATGCTCACTGCGATCTTAGAGACACATACGAAGGGACTAAGTTTAACCACGCATGTGTTATGAGGAGAATTCTTGAAGAAGGGATAAATGTAACAGAAGTAGGGATCAGGAGCTACTGTGCTGAGGAGGCTGAATTTATAAAAGACAGAGAAGATATCAAAATAATACATGCAAGGGAAATCTCCGAGAGCAAAAAGGGGGAATGGGTTCAAGAAGCACTATCAACCCTTCTAGCAAAGGTATACATAAGCGTTGATACAGATGCATTTGACCCCTCCATTGTTCCTGCAACCGGGACACCGGAGCCCGGGGGACTTGACTGGTATCAGGTAATCAGGCTAATTAGAGAGGTTTTTCGCAGCCGTGAAGTAATAGGTCTTGATATAGTAGAGCTTGCTCCTATTGCGGGAATTGCGGGTCCTGATGTTTTAGCTGCAAAGCTGGCATATAAAGCTATTGGATATAAATTCAAAAATAGTCTGTAATCAAAAGTTTAGAACCTGAGCTACCTTTCCTCAAGTTCATTTGAAACAAAAAAGCGGGCCAACCTGTAAGGGAAAGCCCGCTTTTTCTTTTATGAATTTTAATTTCAATTTATTTACATCATTCCGCCCATACCGCCCATGTTTGGCATACCTCCACCGCCGCCAGCATCTCCGGCAGGTTCTGGTTTGTCGGCGATTAGGGCTTCTGTTGTTAGAAGCAGTCCAGCCACACTTGATGCGTTAATCATAGCGCTCCTTGTTACCTTCGCAGGATCGATGATTCCTGCCGCTATCATGTCACAGTACTCAAGCTT
>DAOVUC010000114.1 GCA_030632765.1 Candidatus Dadabacteria bacterium | reverse complement strand
CGAAGTCTTGCTGTCTACAAATATAAGCCCCTTACCCTTTAGGTCTTTCAATATAAGCTCAGTTAACTCGCCGTTTTCCATGAACTTTGATCCCATATGATTATTTAGACCTTTTACATGGGGAACTGAGGACAAACTTTTATTGAGCTTTGAGAGAATTACATCTTTGGACAATCCCACTAACAAGACATTGTCTCCAGCATCTACAGCAGTATACCCTGAAGATTCTTTGGGCTCCATCGGCATATGAAGAATTACATCCCACCCCTTCTTATCCGCCTTGTCGGCAGCATAGTTAGAATAGGGGAGATCTGGAAGTACCGCGAAAGTAATTGGTGCGGGAATTTTTAGAAGCTGATCTATAGGTTTTTTGGTTTGACCAAGATCATCAACAATTATTACTATTTTCGATTTCGCAATATTTTTATCTATGGTTTCCTTTTTAGGTATTGAGGCTTTTGCTTTATCCGAGCTCTTAATCGTTTTATCTTTTATTTTTTCTTGTTCAGGTTTTTTAACTACTTTTTTAGTTTTCTCCTTTTTAGGCTTAGCCTGAGATGGCTTTTGATTATTAAAGTCAAATTGAATTTTGTGTGTAGTAACACCATTAATCTTAAGATAAGCCGTCAGTGAATTCTCACCGCTCTTAACCTCATGTTCTACAGGAAACTTCGCAAAAATGGAGTCTTCAAGAGCTTTTTTAACTTTTACTGAGCTAATTCCTTTTTCAGGAACTATTCTCATATCTTTGTATTCCCAAGTCAGTTTCTCAAGCTCCTTATTATAGACTTTTTTTGACTCTATATTCTTAGATGATATACCTACGTTAAAAAAGGCTCCGGTGAGACTATCGTCTATCTCCTTTATGAGATTATCCATTTCAGAGGCCGACAACCTTTCTTTGGAAAAATCAGAGCTTGAGTTTTGTTTTAAGTAATTAAGCCCGTATAGGCTAAAAAAAAGCACCAGGATAAATCCTATAGTGAAGAGAACTATTCTGGTGACCTGAGCATTTTTCTTTCTTCTCGTTGGTCTTCTCGATTTTTTGTAACTTCCCGGTTTTCTTGGCAAAAGAGAGGCTCTCCTTAGCCCTTGGGTACCGCCCGGCTGATCCCTGAGCTCTTTAGTAGATCAACAGCGGTTTCTAGTTGCTTGTCTTTGGCATTGTCATTCTCTACAATTACATCAGGAGTTACACCTACCTCACTAATTGATCTACCGCTGGGGGCGTAAAATTTTGCCGTTGTAAGCTTAAGACCAGATCCGTCTTCCAATCTTATTATTGTTTGCACAGATCCTTTACCGAATGTATTAGTGCCTAAAATTGTTGCTCTTTTACTATCCTGAAGAGCTTCGGCAACAACTTCAGAAGCACTAGCACTCCCCTCATTCACAATTACGACAATAGGATATTGTTGGAAATTGCCATCTTTAGTAGCATAGAATTCTCTAGTCTGGTCCTCAGATCTACCCCTAACACTTACTATTAATCCCTGATCCATAAACTCATCGACCACTTCTATCGCCTCACCTAGTAATCCACCGGGATTATTTCTTAAATCCAGGATCACACCCCTTAAATCCTTACCATTCTGTGATTCAAGCTCTAATAAGGCTGTTCTTAATTCTTGAGATGATTCTTCCTGAAACTGTGAGAGCTTTATGTATCCGATCTGATTATCAAGCAGCTTCTGCTTGACGCTCTTAATCGTTATTTTATCTCTGATGAGAGTTATTTTTATCGGGTTGGGCTCTCCTTCCCTCTCTATAGTTATATTTACGGGACTGCCTTTAGGCCCTCTAAGCAAATTGACAGCTTCTTGCACAACCATGTCTTTTGTTGTTTTGCCTTCTATTTCAATTATCAGATCCTTAGGCTTTATACCGGCTTTTTCAGCTGGCCCCCCCTCAATGGGAGTTATTACTTCTAATAATCCGTTTTTGGTTGTAACTTCCATACCGACACCGCCGAATTCACCGGAAGTGCCAATCTCAAGATCCCGATAACGCTCCTGGCTTAAATACGCTGAATAGGGATCAAGTCCCCTCAGCATTCCTTCGATAGCTTTGGTAGTAAGCTCTTCACCTTCTACCTCCTCGACATAATTTCGCTGAATCAGGTCGAGCACTTTAGTGAAGTTGGAAAGCCCTTTATAGACAGACTCGTTATCCGCTTTTACAATCGTCGCATTTAATGTAAAAATTATTAATATTAGAGTAACAATTCTCATTTATATGGCCTCAAGTACAGGTTAACTAAACATCCATTAACTAGCAACTTGAAATTTTAAATAAAGAAATAAACGCAGTTGATTGAACAGGAAATGTTCAACTTAGAGATGAAGTAGTGGCCATTAATACTGAAATAAAATGAATTGTGTGCCAACTATTTTTTGCACTAATCAAAAGAATGGTATATTTTAGTGCGAGAGAAAAATATGCTAAAAATGCTATTTACAGTTATAAGCAGGTTTATTGGGAGTTACAGCTCAATAGTAATTCAAATCTCAAAGGATTGGTTCTTCCTTTATAGATTAATCTTTATTCCTGTCTCATTTTTCATTTACTGCCTCACTTTTCTAGTGATACTATCAGTACTATTGATAGTCATCTTCATAGCCGCACCAATGTCGTACCTATCCAAAGTAGTATTCAATTAGGAGATTATCCGGGCATTTTATTTCTAGAATTCCGCACTTTTTTAAATAACTTGAAGTGTTATAATTAGAGAGCTTATGAAAGGGAAACTTGAATCGCTAGTAGATAAAGACAATCTTCCGGCACACATAGTTATAATAATGGACGGGAACGGCAGGTGGGCTAAGAAAAGTAACCTGGACCGTATAAGCGGCCACAGAGAAGGAATGAAATCCGTAAGGGCTGTTGTAAAAGGCGCTAAAGACCTGGGCGTAAAACATATTACTTTATACGCATTTTCTGCTCAAAATTGGCAAAGACCCAAAGTTGAAGTCAACGCACTAATGGAGCTGTTAAAGCAGTACTTGCTAAGAGAAGGGAACAAACTCGTTGAAAATGGGATAAGCCTAAACGCAATAGGAAGGCTTTGGGAGCTTCCTCAAGACGTATATGAAGTGCTTGAGGAAACGATAGAAAAAACAAAAGATTGCAAAGAGCTTACTCTAACACTTGCTCTTAGCTATGGGGGAAGAGAAGAAATAATAGATGCGGTTAAAAAAATGATATCCCTTGGGAATATTGCTCCCGAAGATATTAATCAAACAAATTTTTCAAAATTTTTGTATACATCAAACCTACCCGAACCCGATCTTCTCATAAGAACAAGCGGAGAATTAAGGCTTTCTAACTTTATGCTTTGGCAACTCGCCTATACTGAAATATATGTTACAAAGACACTTTGGCCGAATTTCAGGAAAAGACACCTTATAAAAGCTATTCTAAATTACCAGAGACGAGAAAGGAGATTTGGTCTCACGGGAGACCAAGTAAATAAAAGGGAAGTCATTTGAAGAAAATCTCTATACTCGGCTCAACTGGTTCTATCGGCAGACAAACATTAGACGTTATTTCGCAGCACCCCGAAAAATTCGATGTTGTTGGACTTGCTGCTGGAAAGAATATAGAGCTTCTCAAAGAACAAATCCTAAAATTTAGACCGTATGCGGTTTCGGTCCAATATGAGGAAACCGCGTCTGAACTAGCTTCATTAATTAAACCCATCAACACTCAAATATTTCATGGCCACCAGGGGGTAGAGCAAATAGCGGTATTAAGTGAAGCCGATCTAGTGGTTTCCGCCATGGTCGGGGCTTCGGGATTAAGACCTACATTAGCCGCCGCAAGAGCCGGAAAGGACATTGCTCTCGCAAACAAAGAGTCTCTTGTAATAGCGGGAGAAGTTCTAACAAATGAAATTCAAAAGAAAGGCACCAAATTACTTCCCATAGATAGTGAACATAGCGCCTTATTTCAAGCCCTTCAGTGCGGTGAGAGAAGCCATGTCAAACGCCTAATCCTTACAGCTTCGGGGGGGCCGTTCCTTAACACCGCAGCGGACCAACTGGAAGATGTCAGTGTGGAAGTTGCATTGAACCACCCTACTTGGAAAATGGGGAAGAAAATCACTATAGATTCAGCTACTCTTATGAATAAGGGATTTGAGGTAATCGAGGCTAAATGGCTTTTCGGGTTCGATCCGGAGCAAATAGCTGTCTGGATACATCCACAAAGCATAGTTCACTCAATGGTAGAATATATTGACGGCTCGGTTATATCTCAGATGGGAAAACCGGATATGAGAATACCAATTGCTTTTGCGATTTCATACCCGGAGAGAATATCTATGGACACTAACCCCATCATCCCAGAGAGTTTCGGAGAACTTACCTTTGAGGATATTGACTATAATCAGTTCCCTTCACTTTCACTTGCATTTGACGCTTTAAGAGAAGGTGGTACCATGCCCTCTGTTATGAATGGGGCAAACGAGATAGCAGTTTCAGCATTTTTATCGGGACAGATGAAATTTACGGGTATAATTAACACAGTAAACAAAGTAATGGACCTTCATAAAACTGGGCCCGCAGACACACTAGACGCTGTACTAGAAAGTGACCTCTGGGCAAGAAATACCGCACAGTCCTTAATCAGAAATTAGGAGAATAAAAAATTATGACCGCAATAATTGCTTTTATATTTGTTATTGGAGTTTTAGTGTTTATACACGAATTAGGACATTTTCTTGTAGCAAAATGGAGTGGAGTAAGAGTCGAGAAATTCTCATTAGGATTCGGCAAAAAATTATTTGGATTCACTAGGGGAGAAACTGAGTATCTTATATGCCTGCTTCCACTGGGCGGCTACGTTAAGATGTATGGCGAGGGTATTGAGGGCAATTTTATTGTAGACAGAGTTGATTCTGGCTCAAACGCACAAAGAGCCGGTTTCAAATCAGGAGACAGAATTATTAGCATAGACGGCTTAGAGCTAAAATCTTTTGATAGATGGAAGCAGCTTGAAGCCGTGCTCGAAAGTGAACCGCTTAGAGAATTTGAATTTGTGATTGAAAGAGACGGCAAAAATATTGAGATCACGTCTAAAGCTCAGGACCTAAAAGGATCAGACAACTATTCGGAAAAAGAGTACCCAAGAGGGTTCTCAAATCAGCCGATAATTAACAGACTTTTGATTGTTGTAGCTGGCCCCTTTATGAATTTCTTACTACCTTTTGTAATACTCCCCGTAGTATTCATGATAGGTATATCGGTTCCGGCGTATCTTGAGCGCAGCCCTGTAATAGGGCAGATAGCAGCTGATTCTCCTGCAGCCGAGGCCGGATTTTTAGTCGGAGATAAAATATTAGAAATAGAGGGTAGCGAGGTCTCAAACTGGAGAGACGTTAATATTCAACTTCAGACAAATCCTGATGTTCTACTCGATATTAAGGTTGAGAGGAGCGGTGAGACAGTATCTATACCGATACAGGCTAAGGCTTCTTCGGAAGGGCTTGTGGCTTTAGGGTTCGGGGAGCCAGTCCTGGCAAAAGTAGGCGGTGTAATGGACGGCACACCTGCTGACAAGGCTGAGTTAGAGAAAGGGGATAAAATTCTTGAAATAAATGGACAGCCAATTGCCGATTGGAACGAAATGGCCTCGGTTATTCAAAAAAATGCCGACAAACAATTAACTATGCTCATCGAAAGAGGGGAAACCATATTTGATGTTCAAATCACCCCTGCCCCTTTGGGTGAAAATGGGGCAGGCGCAATTGGAATTCAGGTTTTTATCGATGAAATTATAAAAAAATACGGATTTTTCGAATCTATATATAATGGAGTAAAAGAAGCGGCAAATATGATAATAGAGGTTGTGGTCCTTCTTTTTGGATTTTTATTTAAACTTGTGACGGGGAAAATTGCTCTTGGAACCGCTGGGAAAAGTCTTGCAGGACCAATTCTTATAGCCAAAGTCTCT
>DAOVUC010000055.1 GCA_030632765.1 Candidatus Dadabacteria bacterium | reverse complement strand
TTGAAATCAGCAATGCAGATTTTGGCGTCGGAGCTCCCGGGACTGAGAACGGTACAGTTTATCTTTTCTTTGGACGTGACGACTTTCCTGTTTTAGTCTCAGCCTCTGAAGCTGATATAATTATTTTAGGGGAGGCTGGAGAAGTCGACTTTGGAAAAGAGGTTATGGCTGTGGGCGATGTAAATGGTGATACGTTGGAAACAAACAATAATCTTAACCTCGGATTTGAAGACTTTGCAGCAGGTGGCTCTGAGTTTATGAGAATTTTTTACTAGAAACTCACAACTTTATCTATTAAGATGACTTGATTTATGACGGTACTATAATATATCAAAAAACTTTATTAAGGTTGAGTTAGTATAGATTATCCCCGTGCTTTATCTTCAATAACATATCCGTCTTTAAACGTAATAATCCTCTCGGCGTGTTTAGCTATATCTTGCTCATGAGTTATCATAATTATTGTTTTACCCCGTTTGTTGAGGGCTTTAAAAATTTCCATTATTCCCAAACTTGTTTGAGAGTCGAGGTTCCCCGTGGGTTCATCAGCCAAAATGATGCTCGGATTATTAACTATGGCTCTGGCGATTGCGACTCGTTGTTGCTGTCCCCCTGAGAGCTGTGAAGGAAGATGGTGCTCTCTCCCGTCTAAACCAACCATTTTGATTGCTTGATTAGCCAGTTCGGCTCTTTTCTTTGAGTCGGTGTTATTATAAATCATAGGGAGCTCTACATTTTCAATAGCGGTAGTTCTTGCAAGAAGGTTGAAGCTCTGAAATACAAAACCTATTTTCTTATTCCTGATTTCGGCTAATTCGTCTGTATCTAAAGAAGAGACTTGATTGTTGTCAAGGTAATATTCTCCGCTCGTGGGTTTATCCAGGCAACCAATTATGTTCATGAATGTGCTTTTCCCGGACCCCGATGCTCCCATTATAGATACAAAATCCCCATTGTTTATCTCGAGGGAAACACCCTTTAGGGCATGGACTTTTATCTCCCCCAAATCATATGTTTTATGAATCTCCTTGACATCGATGACTCTGTTATTCTCCCCCATCTTTTAGAATCTCCTGGGTTGAGGAAGGTAAGAAGAGTTGTTCCCGGAATCGTTCTTTATAAGAGCTTCTACAATTACCTCGTCACCTTCTTTAAGATCACCTTCCGTGATTTCGGTATATCTGCCGTCTCCTACACCTGGATTTATTAAAACGGGCTTTATTTGTCCGTTACTTCCAGGTGTCCATACATGTGGTACGATATTAGTATCTAAGTTGTTTGATTCTATATTAGCTGAAGAAGGTGGTATGAATCTAAGGGCTGAAGTTGGTACCCGCTTTACGTCTTTTCTCTCTGCTACAATTATTTTTACCTGAGCAGTCATTCCGGGTTTTAATTTGTTATCTTTGTTATCTATAGAAACAACTACGTTGTATGTTACTACATTATTATTTGTGATAGGTTCGTTTCTTACCTGGAAGACCACACCTTCAAATGCTTGATTTGGGAATGCGTCTACAGTGAAGAATGCACTCTGTCCATTTTGTATTTTTCCTATATCTGCTTCGCTCACATTTGTATCAATTTTCATACTAGACAAATCTTGAGATATGAGAAATAGAGGCTTGCTGTTAGGCACAACGTTCTCTCCGCTATTTATGTTTAGGGAAAGTACAATGCCGTCAATAGGCGAGCGGACCACAGTGTTATTTAAATTAGACTGTGTTATTTCAATCGTTGCTTTGGATTGTTCAAGTGAAGCTAGTGCTGATAAATACTTTGCTCTTGAATCATCGAACTCCTCTTTGGAAATAAGCCTTTTATCATAGAGTTCTTTATTTGTATTATAGACAGAATTTGTCAGATTAAAGTCAGCATCTGCTTTTTTCTTATCAGCTTGTGCCCGCTTGAGCTCAGTCTGCAGCGTTGAGGGATCAATTTCTAAAAGTGGATCTCCTTTTTTAACCTCAGAGTTGTAGTCGACAAAGATGGTTTTTGCATAACCGGCAACTTGAGAGCCTACTTCAATAGTTTTTAAGGGATTTATTGTGCCGGATGAAGTGATTTGAGACGTAATATTATTCCTATCGACTTTAACGGTTGTATAGACTATTGAGGATGTGCCCTCGCCAAAAAAGCGGGGTACTAAGAATATCGCAACAACAATTATTATTAATAAGGCTATATATTTCTTACTGTTCTTGAGGTTCATCAACTTCCCCTGTAGCTCTTTGTAGCCTAGCAATGTTTATATTATAGTTGTAAATCGCCTGCATATATTTCGCGTTAGAAGTTGCATAAAGTGATTCAGCCTCTGCCAATTCAACCGAAGAGGCCCTAGCCAGTTTATATCTTTCCCTAGCCAAGAGCAAACTTTGCTCTGCAGATTCCCTAGTTCTTTTTGTCACATTAATATTTTCCTTAGCGAAGTGAAGGTCTAAGTGTAATTGCTTTATTTGTGATATAATGCCTGCCTTAGTAGAGCGAAGCTCAGCTTTAGTAAGCCTTAAATTGGCTTTCGAATCTTCTACTTTGGCAAATCTTGAAAACCCTTCAAAGATAGGAAATTTAACACCGACACCCACAATAAACCCGGGAGTTTGAGCGCCTTCTCCCTCAAACCTATAGGCAGTCCTTCCAAAGACTTCCGGATAGAATTCCTTTTTAGATGCATTTAAGTTTGCTCTCATGGCTACTTTTTGTGATTCCAGGCTTTTTAATTCAGGTCTTGAGCCTAGAGCTTGTATTATAGATTCTTCAAGCTGATATGGGCTTATTGATAGCTCTGTGGAGTCTTTTAATTCATAGTTAAAAGAACTATCTTCAATAGCCATAATTGTTTGAAGATTTACTTTCGCAATTTCAAAATTGTTCTGTGCTGCAATTTGTTCCAGTTTAGCATTCCCTAGGTTTACTTGTGCTTTTGTTACTTCAATTTGCGGAACCCTGCCAGACTTAAAAAACCCCTCGGCCTGCTCAAGGCGCCTCTCGGATTTTATTATTTTCTTCTCCATAGCAAGCGCAATATGTCTTTCCGATAATACTGTGTAATAGCTAATAATTGTACTAAGAATGATATCGTCTTCCGCAGTTTCTTTATCAAACTCTGTAGATTTTAATATTGCTTTTTTTGATTTAACACGGTTTGAGGTTAGTCCGAAATCATAGATAAGTTGATCTAAAAAGAAGCCCGACTCACGGCCAATAAAAGGGACAATCATTCTTGAGCTTATCTGGGGATAATATATCGACTTTGCGTTTTTAACCCCTGCTTTTGATATATCTATTGTCGCATCTGATATTGCAATTGCGGGGTTATTCTCTAACGCTATACCGATAGCCTGATCAAGAGTTAGTGGTTCTCTCTCCTGGGCGAAGGCATAATTAAGCCCAAAAAATAAAGATAGCAGTATCAAGAGTGCTTTATAGCTCATTTTATAATCCATGATTTAAAAGAATAATATGACTCTAAAACATATACGTTGCAACATTTTTCTCATACCGTAAAATACCATCATGCCATTTGGAATATATATTCATATCCCTTACTGTGTAACAAAATGCCCCTACTGTGACTTTAATTCTTACGGAGTAGGTGGTCGTTTTCCGGAAATAGAGTATACCGAGTCAATATTGCGTGAACTAGAGCTTTATCGTAACGAAGTTCAAGATGTTGAGCTAACATCTATATTTTTCGGAGGAGGAACGCCTTCTCTATTTGATCCAAAGAGTATTGAAAAAATTATCTCTAGAATTTATCAAATCACTCGCCCCGCAGATAATTTAGAAGTTTCCTTAGAGGTAAACCCGAAGACCGCGGATTTAGACAAGCTTAAGGGGCTTCGTAGTATAGGGATAAATCGAATAAGCGTTGGAGTTCAGTCTTTTTCCAAAAGAAAGCTGAGTTTCCTGGGAAGAATTAACGCTCCTGAAGATAGCAGAAAAATACTAGACGATGTAATTAATGCCGGATTTGAGAACTATAGTTTTGATTTAATGTATGGAACTACAAATGAAACATTGCTACAATGGGAGGAGGATTTAAAAGAAGCTCTTACTTTTGATTACCCTCATATCTCCGCATATTGCTTGACTATTGAGGATGGCACGGAATTTGGGAAACTCCACGCGCTTGGCAAATTGAAATTACCGACCGATGAGAGGCTCATCGATTTCATTACTTACACAACTGATTTTCTTGAAGATGCGGGTTACAAGCAGTACGAGATCTCTAATTACGCAAAAGAAGGGTTTGAGAGCGCTCACAATATGCTTTACTGGAGAGGTGAGAGTTACCTTGGTCTTGGAGCAGGGGCTCATTCTCATTTCGCTATGGGTAATTCTAGTCTCTGGGGCGAGAGGTGGGCAAATCTCAGGAACCCGGCACTTTATATGAAATCTGTAAGTGAAGGGAAAAAACCTCTGGACTTTACGGAACAATTAAAAAAAGAGGAAGTAATAGAAGATAAAGTCTTGATGGGGCTTAGGTTAAAAGACGGGATCAATATATCCGAGCTTGAAAATACATTTCAATTAAAAGCAAATATGGAAAAGGTTGGAAATCTTGTGCGAGATGGGTTTTTAGAGTACACAGACAGCTCTATCCGGTTAACTAAAAAGGGTAACCTATTGTCAAACGCGGTTATTTTAAGAGTTGTAGAAGCACTGAATTAGGGAATCCTTTTTAATACGTATTTTGCTCCCTTTGACATAATGTAGTAATTGTCGTCTTCCTTTTTAAGATATTTCATGAACTCATAGTAAGCGGGTCTTAAAAACCGCGCGTCAAATTCGCCGTCTTTAATTTTCGCATACGGTATGTTTTCAGGGTTAATACTTAGAGTATGCAAGTCGAGTTTTTCTTTTGTTTTGTCATTTAAGATAATATAAAAGTCGTCCCCTTTTTTATCTACCATTTTTACTACAAAAGGAGTGTCTTCAACTTCAATGTAGAGTTTCCCGCTACCTTCATCGAGATAATATCTCCCCTCCTCATCACGACTCAACAATTTATTGTTATAGAGATAGGTTAATCGGTGCTGGATTTTGATTCCGTCCTGAAACCAATTTCCTCTTTTATCAATGAAGAATCTAGGCTTAGTAGGATCATGCTTTTGCTCCATAGTGTGTTAATTATAACGGATTTGAGAATTTAGAATATAAGGCGTTATTCTCCGATTACTTTCACAACTACTCTTTTTTTTCTGCCTCCGTCAAATTCCGCATAGAACACCCTCTGCCACGGACCCAGGTCGAGATCGCCTTCTGTAATAGGCACAATCACTTGATGATGCATTATTAGATTCTTGAGATGAGCATCACCGTTTTCCTCTCCTGTTCTATGGTGGCGATAATCTTCCCTGTAAGGCGCTATGCCCTCAAGCCATTCCCAAATGTCTTCAATAAGTCCGCTCTCATTGTCGTTTACATAAACTGCAGCCGTAATGTGCATTGCTGATACAAGGACAAAACCTTCTTGTACCTCACTCTTAAATACTATATCTCTTACTGTGTCTGTTATATGTACCATTTCCCGCTTTTGTTCTGTATCGAACCATAAATACTCAGTCAGGCTTTTCATATATAGAACCTCCTTATTAGTCTTTAAATCTGATATCATTACAGGTTAGCAAGTGTACTTATATAATGCAAAGGGGTATTTCACTCCGTTTGCGTTATTTGCGTTAACTAAAGCAGGGGGCTTCTATGATAATAGAATTAAGCATAATACCTATAGGGGTTGGTGCTTCACTTTCAGAATATGTCGCATGCGTCATGAAGGTGGTTCAAGGTAGCGGTCTAAAATATGAATCACATTCAATGGGTACGAATATGGAATGCGAATGGGATGATATTATCCCGCTAGTTAAAAAGTGTCATGATGAGCTTAAGAAAATGGGAGTAGAGCGTATTAGTACCTCTTTAAGGATAAGTGAGAGGACAGACAAACCGTATACAATGGAAGGAAAGATGATCAGTTTAGAAGAGAAATTATAGACGTCTGAGCCATAATTAATAAATTATTTCTTGACTGCCCTACCCATTTAAGGTTAGAACTTTTGGCACTATGAGAGAAGATTGGAAGTACTGGATTGCTCTTAGCATGGTAAACGGAATAGGAGGCGTATTAACTAAGAACCTCTTTAATAGATTCCAAAATCCTGAGGATATATTTAAAGCTCCCAAAAAAGAGCTGCTTATAGTAGAGGGGATTAAGGACAAGAATGTCGAATCTATTAAGAGTTTTAAAGATTGGGAAATTGTAGAGAAGGAATTAGCAAAAATTGAAAAATGGGGCATTAAACTGCTTCCTCTAAACGATCCTGAATATCCGGGTTCGTTAATGCAAATTTACAATCCGCCTCCGATTCTTTATATGAGTGGTGAAATTCTTCCTCAGGATAAGCTCTCTATTGCTATAGTCGGCAGCAGGATTCCCAATCGGTACGGTAGGACAATGGCTGAATCCCTCTCTGGGGAACTTGCCTCGATGGGAGTCACAATTGTTAGCGGTTTGGCAAGGGGAATTGATTCAATTGCTCAGTCAGAAGCGCTTAAGAGAGGAGGGCGTACTATCGGCGTATTAGGCTGTGGTCTCGATGTTGTATATCCTCCTGAAAATAAGAAACTTTATAAAGAAGTATCTCAAAATGGAGCTATCCTCTCGGAATTTCCTTTGGAAACGCCGCCGATTGCGCAAAACTTTCCCAGAAGAAATAGAATAATTTGCGGTCTTTCCCTGGGTGTTGCAAGCGATAGTCTTGGAAATATATGGGTTTCAAATTCGGGTATTATTCGAGCGCCCTGTGACGGTACAGATCCACCTACATGGATTCAGGTACTTGAACTCTCCCTTGCCGCTGAATTTAGTGGGAAAAATGCCTCTGTTACCCTGATTAACGCAGACGGCGACCCTGTCGGCCCCTTTAAAGGCGGCGGACTCCTCATACCATGGGGTATCGCCGTAGACGGCAATGATAACGTGTGGGTGGCCAACTTCCAGGGTAAGGCTGTATCTCAATTATGCGGTGCGGCGCCACAGAACTGCCCGCCTGGTTTTGAGACCGGAGACCCTATTTCACCCGACGGCGGTTATTTCTTTGACGGCTTGAAGCGCAATACAGCAGTTCAGATTGATCCGTCGGGAAATGTCTGGCTCACGAATAACTGGGAAATTATTGCTGACCCCGAGAACCCTGGCGGTCATGAACTTGTTGTTTTTATCGGATTGGCAAAGCCGATTCAGACCCCCTTAATCGTCCCTCCACAAAAATAATTTGCCTACGCAATTAATTTGGATGCTCCATACCAAAGATTAGCCCGTATCGGAATAGCTTTTTCTTATTTTTCATCCTTAATAATAAAAAGCACTTTGAGGTTAAGTAAAGATCGGTTTAAGATAACATACTTTAGTTTGAGTAAACTATAATACCAAAGTATGTAGAATTCACTTCTCTATGGTAATATACGAATGTTGAACGTGAATGAATGTTCATTGCTTTCTATATCATAAAGGAGCGGTTCTCAAATGGTTGATCCTAAGTTATCTCCCAAGAAGAAGCCTCAAACTATTAAGACTATAGTTGCCAGCCGTTATCCTCTGGTTATGGAAGGACTTTCTAAGATTCTGGAAGAAGATAATAAGATTAAAGTTGTATCCGGGGTATCAAATTTGATTGATTTAGTCCAATCTTCCAAACAATTTGATTTTGATATATTAGTACTGGATGTGGAGCTTAAAGGTTTGAACCTAACTAAAATTTTAGGGTTGGTGAAAAAGAATAAGAGCGCAAAAGTAATTTTGTTAATCGACAATGATTATAGTGAGAACCTACTAATAAACGCTATTCGTTCCGGTGTCAGAGGTTATTTACTTAAAGACGCCAATTCCTCAGAGCTTATCAAATCGGTAAAAGCGGTGTTTGATGGAGAATTATGGGCTGAAAGAAAATTAATGGGGAAAGTTGTGGACGGATCCTCCTATTCTACCAAGAAAGTAGAGGTAAAAGGGCAGATTTATGACTTGACCGAGACTGAGATAAAGATCATAAAGTTACTTCTTACCGGTTTGACCAATAGAGAAATCGCCGATGAATTGTATATAAGCGAGAAAACCGTAAAGTTCCATTTATATAAAGTTTTTAAAAAGCTCAAAGTAAAAAATCGCTCAGAACTCATACTGTTTGGCTTCCGTAACGGGTTTGTAACGTGAACATTGTAATCTTAAACTAACTCTATTTGGTCTAATTTTCGGAAATTATAGAGCATTAAAAAGGATGTACCGCTCCCCTTTTGTCATGGCCGGTTTAGGTTGGAATTATGAACAATTTAATGCTTCCTTGCGATTCTTATGGACTCGTTTCTCGTGATGCTCAATAAGTCTATATCCAACATAACTTATAACCCTATTATCGGCGTCAAGTCCCAGAAGACTGGTATAGCATTTAAGTTAGAATTTCTTCATGTACGGCTTTGACGCCGAGTTTCAATACAGAGGGTTGTTTATACGATTTAATGCCGATCCGCGGACATACTATTGAGGCATCAGCTGGAACGTTTGACTGCACGACGAGAAGTCAACGGCGCAATTAAGCACGATTTTGTTATCACTAGAGCAGGTCATAGAGCATTCATGCCCATCGACTCCAAGTATTATC
>DAOVUC010000168.1 GCA_030632765.1 Candidatus Dadabacteria bacterium | reverse complement strand
GGACTATTTTAAAACACCTACAACGTGTAGAGTTCGCTAACCTAATTCCCGTTAAAAACTATTTTCCCGATCCCTATGCCGCTTGAGCCGCCGAAATCAAACCCGTCTATGCTGGGTACGGCCAGGAAAGTCGATGTGTAATCTATCCGTATAGGCCCCGTTGCGTTCTCGAACTGACCAGTGCCTCCAGAGAAATTGCCCATTTGCGTTGTCTCAGCGATGTTCGTAACAGGGTCAAAGCAGCTTACTCCGCTAGCCCATGTCCCAAATATAAGCTCGCCGTTTGAAAAACGCTTTACGAAATTCCGTTGTACCAAAGTAAACTGGTCCTTCCCTTCATCGCAATCAGCATTTTCGAGTACAAATTCAAACTCGTTTAAGCTCTGAATGGAGACGCTTCCGAATGTGCTTGTCCCCAAAAACTGACCCAAGTTTGCAGGTTTACCATCATCGTTTGAGTCGGTAGCCGCGGGGGCTGTCCCGAAACTCCCCGAGTATGTCTCGGTAAAATCTATCTCGTTGTTCTGAGCGTTGCTCTCATTGTCGCATGAAGTAGCAAGCCCCAGTACTGCCGTTGTGCAAACAGCAAATGCAATTACAGTTAACAAAGACCATCTTTTAGTTCTAACTTCACTCATGTTTTTCCCTCCTTTGTAATTGTTCTTTTTGATAAGTTGGATCAATCCACATCGTCTTGATATGTCTCCTTTATTGTTACAAAGACAACAAGTGAGACCAGGGCGGCTACAATCAGATAGTAGCTTGGAGAAAGTTTATTGCCTGTAATATCAATTAGGTAAGTAGCTACAAATGGCGCCGTTCCTCCGAATACAGCAAAGCCTACGTTATAACCTATTGAAACAGCGCTCATACGAATCCTTGCCGGAAAGAGCTCAACCATCATAGCGCCGAAAGGTCCAAATACCATTGCTAGGCCTATGGCAAAAACTATCTGAGAAAGTAAATCATGAAATGGGTTGCCTTTGGTAAACTCTACAAAAAGAGGATAGGCGAAAATGGCTATTATTAAACATCCCCCAATTAACAAAGGTTTCCTGCCTATCTTATCAGAGAAATATCCCATTATTGGGGTAATAATCATGAGTACAATCATACTTAAAGTGTTTATTTCAAGCGCTGTTGATAAATCTAAGCTACTTTCGGTTGACAGGAATGTTGTCAAGTAGACGAAAATCATATAGAAGTTTACAGAGCCGACACAAGTAGCCCCGATTACTATGAGGATTTCTTTCCAGTGATACTTAAACGCATCTGTAATAGGTGTTTTGGCTAATTTGCCGGCTTCTTTCATTTTCTTAAACGCGGGGGACTCATCTAGTCCAGATCTTAGAAAAAGACCAATTATTCCAATAACCAAGCCAAGTAAAAACGGAATTCTCCATCCAAAGCTTTGAACCTGAGCATCGTTAAACACATTGGTTATAATCGAAGCAATAGCCGATCCAAGAAGGATTCCCCCTAATAAGCTGAACACAGTCCAGCTGCTGTAAAAACCTCTCCGGTGAGGAGGGTGGGGAGCGTTTTCGACAACATATGAAATAGAGCCTGTAAATTCCCCGCCTACCGATATTCCCTGAATGAGTCTAATAATAGTGAGCAAGATCGGCGCAAGGATTCCTACTGATTCATAGGTTGGGAGCACTCCGATCAATGTAGTCGGGACTGCCATCATTACTACAGAGATTTCAAGCGCTTTTTTTCGCCCTAGTTTATCTCCCAAAATGCCGAATATGACCGACCCCACCGGGCGCATCAGGAAACCCACGGCAAAAATACCAAAAGTGGCTAATAGTCCGGTAATTTGATTATCAGAAGGGAAAAAGAGCTTCGCAATAACTGGAGCGAAAAACCCGTAAAGAGCAAAATCGTACCATTCCAGAACATTACCTACGCATCCTGCTACCACATTTTTCACTCTATGATCAGAAGTAGCTGTGTTTGCCACCGGGACCCTCCTTTAGACCTTGTAGTTTTGATATATCACTTTTGAAAATTTATGTCAATAAAAAAACATTATCTAGCGGGAATTTATTTCCTGTCAAAAATCGGTTTTAATATTTGTAGAGCGCGGAATGAAATTACCAGAACTTGTTCAAACTATTCTCGAGAAAGAGAAAAAGCATCCCTATGTCATAGCCTTTGAGGGAATGATAGGAAGTGGGAAGAGCTACGAGGCCAATTTACTAAAAGAACAATTAGGGGGCAAAGCTCAACAAATATCTACTGACTTGTTTGTTAGTGTGCCGAGGTCCGAATGGTCGGGGAGGATCGAAGTTCATGATATCGATCTACACACCTGGTACGATCTTCAAAAAATTAAACAAGCCCTTGAGTCCGTCAAAAGAAAAGAGCGCTTTACTGTTGAAGGGCTTTACAATCTGTCCAACGGGCAATTTGACGATGAATTGGAAGTTGATGCTACTGCTTGTGACTACTTGATTCTAGAGGGTCTTCTATCCTGTCACGAAGATTTGGACGATTTTGTTGATCTTAGAGTTTTTCTCGATGTGTCCCAGGAAGTAGCTTTAAGAAGAGCACACGAGCGGGATGAAACTGTAAGACATTTAGACCACGAAGGCTGGCTTCAGAAGAAAGATATATTTTATGATCACTACCTGCCTTATCTAAAATCCCATAAAAACAGAGCACATATAATTTTGGATCCGGATTAACCTAGTCTTTAAAATCGGGCTCATCTCTTCCAAGATAAACCGATAAAGCTCCTCCCTCCACAAATATTGTCTGACCTGTAATATACTGAGCTTCGTCAGAAGCAAACATCACCGCCGGAGGTACTATATCGTCAGGCTTACCTCTTCTTCCTTCGGGTATTCCTTTTGTCATATATTCGTCATATTCAGGATTATCTGAAGCGGACATTGGAGTTGCAATCGATCCGGGAGCAATACAGTTTACTGTTATACCGTTAGGTGCAAGATCAACAGCCATTACTTTCGTAATTATCATCACTCCCGCTTTCGCCGCATGATACGCGATAGATATTGGATGAAAATCCATAACACCTGCAACGGAGCCGATATTTATTATTCGGCCTGTTGTTTTTTGCTCTATTACGTGTTTTGAGAAATGTTGAGATAAAAAGAAGAGCCCTTTGAGGCTAATATCCAGCTGCTTATCCCAGCTATCGGGAGTAACCTCTAGAACATCCTCTCTTCTGGCGTAAGCCGCGTCATTTACTAAAATGTCTACTTTTCCAAATGCATCAATCGCTTTATGAATCAACTTTGGATGTGCGTCCACATCCCCGACATCCAGGGTATCGTAGATTGCTTCTCCACCCATATCTTTCACTTCTTGAACTACTTCTATACTTTTATCGTCGTGAAGAGCCGCTATTACAACCTTAGCCCCCTCTTTCACAAACCCAAGCGTTATAGCGCGCCCTATTCCTGAAGACCCTCCGGTTATTATTGCAACTTTATCTTTTAGTCTCATTTAGAGCCTCCACAACAATTTGAATTAACAACTGCCTGAAAATTCATTAAACTATTATTTGTCGCAGGCGAAATTTATAATACTAATATAAGTACAAATTTGCAATTAAAAGGTGCTAAATGAGTTCTCTTTATGAGAATGAGGAAGTACGATTCGGCAACGGATTCCCCTCGCTTATAAGATTTTTTAAAGGTGATCCGAACAAACCACTTGTGGTCTTTTTCCCGGGCTGGTCTCATTTGGGGAGGATTAGTTACGGTTTTTCAGGCTGTGACGAGAAGCATTTTTTAGCCTACTGGCTGGTAAAAAAGGGGTATTCTTTTTTAGCTACTTCCTATCCGATCGATCATCCGGTCTATGAAACTGTCCATCCCGAATTTACTTTGACTGATTGGGGAGAAATGGCGGCCGATATAGTGGATCAAATAATCACGGAAAATAGTCTTAAAAAAAATGTAATTGCCATTAACTGGAGCGCTTCAGGTCAAGTCATAAGACCTTTTAATGTAGCCTGTATGAAGAGGGGGATTGATGTGCCTTTTGGTTTGGCAATAGAAGCTACACCCGGAATCCAGGTTCCCTCTGACCGTACTAAAGGGCTCAAAAAAACCCTCAAGGACATGATTAGCACCAAAAGTGCTCTCTATGATTTATTTTGGAAAGAGTTGCGGGAGCAAAGCCTTAAAAACTCAACGGAAATAATATCCAGAAAGCAGTATGAGGATCATTTTCTGGGAGATATTCCAGTTGCAATTACCGGGACTGATGAATTTTTTGAAAACAAGAGGTTTACCGAAGATGCAATTAAAGGTTTGGAAGACAAAGGATTTTTTTCCTTTAGCGAATATCCTCTGGTAGCAATTATTTCAGGTAATTCGAATCTAGTCCCTTATCATCCTATTGTTGATAAGTACACCTGTGGATTCTTAACGACCAGAAAGATATATCATGATAATTTTGTTAATAGCCAAAAGTTAGGTTCCGCGGTGTCTGAACAAAAAGTAAACGAGCTGATTCCATATATTAACAGTATTCCAGACCTGTTAAGTAAAGTTGTTGCGGGAAACCATTTTCTATTTGTTGGCAAGAAGGGCGCCAGGAGTGTTGCCAATCACCTGGAAAAATTTGATTCCGAAATTGAGAAGATAAAGACCCATATTTCTGGTATGCTTAGTTGAAAATATGATGTGTTTATGGAATTTCATTTTCTAATTGGATTTAAGGGGATATTTAAATGCGAGTAATTGTTGCCAAGCCCAGAGGATTCTGCGCAGGGGTAGACAGAGCGATAGAGATAGTTGAGAGAGCGCTTGATACGTATGGCCCCCCCATTTATGTTCGCCATGCCATTGTGCACAACAAACGGGTAGTGGAATCTCTGATCGAAAAAGGAGTCAAGTT
>DAOVUC010000217.1 GCA_030632765.1 Candidatus Dadabacteria bacterium | reverse complement strand
ATCAAAAATAGAAAATGGGAGAGTCTTAATACCTGCTATTTCTTCTGGTACATTGTCAGTATCGCCTGTCATAAATATGGTTTTAAGGTTTTCCAAATTCTCTGCTATTTCCTCGATAAACTCAATCCCCTCAGGGTCTAGAATAAGTGTTATCATTTCTGAGTAATCGATTACATAGGCGAGTCTTTCACCCTTTTCATCCTTATTGATAGGCACCTGAACTGCTCCGGTCTTGTGGCATGCTAGTATTGAAACAACATATTCAGGTGAGTTAAGCATATAAATCCCCACCTTTTCACCTTTGTTTATACCGTAATCGTCTTTAAGGCCGTTAGCTATACGGTTTGCCCAGTTATTTGTTTCTTGATATGTGAAGTTGTTATTGAGACTTCCATCGCGGCCCGCTACTCTGAACATCATTTTGTCTGGAAACAACTCTGCCCCTTTTTCCAGGTATTTTGTAAGAGGCTGCCACTTGGAAGTATCATCGAAAGAGCCAAAAGGAAGGTTCCCTTTTCCGATGTATTTAGGGTCTCGTGGTTTAAATAATAACTTCATAATATCACTCCTTATTTCTCCGTTCGGGATTCAGGCTTAATATATTTTTATGCTTCAAGGGTACTGAAATTTACTTACCGCCGCCAAGCGTTTGCTCAGATACAGCTTAAATAACCGGAGCTTTTTGTCAAGATACCAAGGCCATCTTAGTAAATGCTAATAGGGATATAAAACGTTTGGTGTTATTTTTCAACATTATAGAGCCGGAAAGTGCTTATTTCCTACTTTTCTTTTTGGCGATAGAAATAAAATTTCTGAGCAGATCTTTCCCATGTTTGGTGAGAATGGATTCGGGGTGAAACTGTACTCCCTCCATCATGTGTTCTTTGTGCCGTATCCCCATTATTTCTCCCTCATCAGTCCAGGCCGTGATCTCGAGTTCTTCGGGAAGCGATTCTCTATTTACAAGGAGTGAATGATATCTCGTAGCTTCAAAGGGGTCGGGGATGCCTTTATATATCCCCTTTTTGTCATGGTGAATCTCTGAGGTCTTACCGTGAAGAAGTCTCTGAGCCCTTACTATTTCCGCACCGTAAGCGTATGCGAGTGATTGATGACCCAGGCAGACTCCTAGTATGGGTATGCGGGCGGCAAACTCCTTTATTGCCTCTACTGAGATTCCCGCCTCTTTTGGAGTACATGGACCCGGGGAAACAACCAGCATGTCCGGATTAAGCTTCCCAATATCCTCAAGTTCTAATTTGTCGTTTCTGTGTACTACGACCTCTTCACCCAGTTCAGCTAAATAGTGAACCAGGTTATAAGTAAAAGAATCGTAGTTATCTATCATTAATATCATTTTATCTCTATTATAACCCTGACTTGGCTAACTCAATTGCCTTAACAAGGGCTTTTACCTTATTTACAGACTCCTGATATTCTTTCTCCGGGTCAGAGTCGGCAACAATCCCGGCTCCAGCCTGTATATATATCTCATTATCTTTTATTACAAATGTTCTTATGGTAATACAAGTATCCATATTACCCGAAAAGCTAAAGTAGCCTACAGCCCCGCCGTATGCTCCTCGTCTGCCGGGCTCCATTTCTTCAATTATTTCCATTGCCCTTACTTTTGGAGCGCCCGAAAGCGTGCCTGCCGGAAATGTTGCTTTTAAGACATCAAATGCGTCCTTTTTTTTGCTCAGGTTTGAAATTACGTTTGAGACGATGTGCATGACGTGTGAATATCGCTCTATTATCATAAGCTCATCAACCTTTACCGTTCCAGTATCTGAAATACGCCCCAAATCATTTCTTGCAAGGTCCACAAGCATTATATGCTCAGCCCTTTCCTTGGGGTCGGCCAGGAGCTCTTTCTCAAGCTTCAAATCTTCTTTTTCCGTCTTCCCCCTGGGTCTAGTACCCGCAATCGGGCGACTCTCTACTTCCCCCTCTTCAACCCTTACCATCACTTCTGGGGAAGAGCCCACGAGGGTTTCGCTTTGGGTACTAAGATAAAACATATAGGGTGATGGGTTCAATACCCTAAGTGATCTATATAAGTCAAAGGGGTCAACATCGAGCTTAGTTTTCCACCTTTGCGCGATTACAGCCTGAATTATGTCACCCGCTTTGATGTACTCCTTGGTTTTTTTGACCGCCTCTTTGTAATCTTTGGGTTTAAAGTTCGATTTGAGTTTAGGTGTCCCACTACCTTTTCCAATTTTTTTGTTTGTATCGTTTTTATAATGTTTTACCGGTCTTCTCAGTTTCTTAACTATATCTTCTATTTTGCTTACGGCAGTGTCGTAGGCTTGACGCGCTTTTTTAGCATTGGGCACATAAGCGTTATAGATTATTTTTATTTTATGATTCACATTGTCGAATACGAGCACTAAATCAGTAATCATAAAAAGAGAGTCCCAGAGCTCAAGATCGTCTACTACGATCTCGGGTAATTTTTCAATATGTCTTACGATGTCATAGCTAAAGTAGCCTACAGCTCCTCCATGAAACCTCGGCAGTTCAGGGGTCGTTACGGGTTTGTATCTTGATAATAGATTTCTGAGTGCGTCTATCGGGTCGCCGTGGCTCTTTTTTGTCTTGCCTTTCTCAGTTATTTCAATATTTCCATTCTTTGATTTGAAAATAACAGATGGTTCCGAACCCAGAAAACTGTACCTCCCCCACTTTTCTCCTCCCTCTACACTTTCTAATAAAAATGAGTATTTTCCAGACTCAATTTTCTTAAAAGCAGAGACAGGAGTGTCGAAATCAGCCAGCACTTCTTGCCAGATAGGAATTAAATTTCCTTTTTTGAGTTTTTTCTTAAATTCTGTGAATGAAGGGGAAATCATTGGGAGAAAGGATAAAAGGGGGAAAATTAAAGTCAAGACGATGCTTTAAATGTCGTCTCAATACGGTATTATCATTGGGCGAAATTGTTGCTAATCCAGAACATCAAAATGGAGGCTCGATCGATGACGAGTATAAATCCCGGAATATTTAGAGAATACGATATAAGAGGCATAGCCGGGGTTGACATAGACGAGGAAGTTTTTGAAATAATAGGTAAAGCGTACGGTACTTACATGAAAAATCTTGGAGCTTCCCGCATTTCGATAGGCAGAGACTGCAGGGTCACATCTTCTGAGTTATCACAAGCAGTTGCTAGAGGAATTAATTCAACGGGGCTCAATGTTCTGGATATCGGTATGGTAGCAACGCCGATGCTTTACTTCTCCCTCTATAACCTTCCAGTAGGCGGTGGAGTAATGATTACCGCAAGCCATAACCCAGGGGAGTACAACGGGATCAAACTATCTTCCGGAAAGAACTCTCTTTTCGGTGAGCAGATACAGGTAATTAGACAGATGGCAGAGCAAGGGGATTTTGCAATAGGCGAGGGCTGTACTAGCCAAGCCGAAATCAGAGAAGACTATATAAAATTCCTCAAAGAAAATCTGGATATAAAACCAGGTTTACGAATTGCTGCCGATTACGGAAACGGTATGACCGGGATTATAGGGCCGGAGGTGTTTAGGGAATTCGGGTGTGAGCTGAGTGAGCTTTACGAGACTCCGGACGGAACTTTCCCAAATCACCATCCTGATCCTACCGTGGAAGAAAATTTAGCGGAATTAATAGACACTGTTTTGAGCGAAAAACTTGAGGTTGGTTTAGGCTTTGATGGGGACGGAGATAGGATTGGCGTTATTGATGAAAATGGAGAGATTATCTGGGGAGATATGCTGGTACTTATTTTTGCACGGGATATTTTATCAAGAGAAAAGGGTGCCAAGGTCATAGGTGATGTAAAGTGT
>DAOVUC010000261.1 GCA_030632765.1 Candidatus Dadabacteria bacterium | reverse complement strand
TTACTTTTAAGAAGCTCAGCAAATATCTCTGTGTAGTCCCCAACAGTGTCTCCCATTGCTCTTATTACACGGATAGCAGTAATGCTTACATCTCGATCAGGATCTTTAAGTAGCTCGGCAATTTTAGGGGCTTGGGCCTTGCCGGGATCTCCCATTTCTGAAAGAGCATTTAAGGCTGCCCTTCGTACTCCTGGATTGGGGTTCTTTAATAATGCAGCTATATCAGAGGATTTGCCCTGTGCGGCCTCACCAATTTTTTGAAGAGCTATTAGAGACCCAATCTTTACCCTTGTCTCCGGATTCCTTAGCCCTAAGGCGAGCATTGCCACAGCCTCTTTATTTGCCTTGCCCATATTTCCAAGAGCAGCAATTGCAGCATTCACTGCGAGCTTGTTTTTACTGTTAAAAAAGCCGATTAACAGTGAGATTTGTTCTTTATTTAATGTGCCTATTCTACCCAGAGATCTTACTGCTGCGGCTTGAGTGTGTTTGTCGGGATCACGAAGTAGCTCTGCTACAGCTCCAGCATACTCTGCCGCAGAAGGCCCAAAATCACCTATGGCTAGAGCCGCACTTGAGCAGACTATAGGATTTTCATCTTCAAGAAGTACAAGGATAGATTTGATATTCTTTTTTCCAGCCGGCCCCATTTTACCTAAAGCACTTACCGCACTTGAGCGTATTTTGGGATTTTCGTCCTTCATAAGCTGGAGAATTTGTGGGATTTGTTTTTTTGAAACTCCCACATTTTGCTTAATTATAATTATAGCGGACAGTCTGATCACATTGTCTTCATCACTCAAGAGTGCAATTACAGGTGGTATTTGATTGTTTTTCAATCCCCCGTATTTTACAAGTGTCGTTGCTGCCGAATGTCGTATTCTTTTATCCGGATCAGTTAGGTTTTGGACTATTAATGAAGTTGTTTCAGGAGAAAACTTGTCCATCTTAGCAATTGCTATCATGGAAGCGGACTTAGTATAAAGATTATCTCCCTTAATAAATTTCACCATTTGCACAAGCGCGGGTTCGTAATTTAGCTCTGCCAGTTGATTTATTGCTTTAGCTTGTACTATGGGATTAGGATCATCCAGCGCCGACATAAGTCCTTTTATTTGAGTCTCACCGGCTTCTTTAGCTTTTTCCTCAGAGAAGCAATTATTCGCTACGGTAAAAACAGCGGATAAATTTATTAAGGTGATTAATAATAATACTTCCACTATGTGGTTTGTTCTTACATATTTATAAAGCGAAACAAATGTGCTTCTGGTTAAATGGGACATCGTCTCTCCGTAGTCTAGAATTTATATGGAACAAAATTGTTTTATAGATTTATGTCATCTGGTAGGCGCTATGGATGTCTATGCCTAAGAAACTAAGCCAGTCTTGTAAAATGAGGCCTTTCCTTATTGATCCCCTCATTAAAATTGATCTTCCCAACAAACTCCTCAAATTTTGTAGATTTATTAGCAGAACAAAATATTATACAAAGAATATACAATCTTAATGTTCAGTCAATCACTTTTCACATTCTCAAGATTGATTTTTTAGAAGATATTAAATTCTACTTTTTAACTAATTTTTGGTTTCGCCTTTATACATATTCAAGTATCTTATTTTGACAATTCAAAGCCGGAATATTCATAAGCTCGATAAGGAGATAGAGAATGTCTGAAATGTCGGAAGCCCAATATTTTTATAATAAACTCAAAGAAGGGCTAAATAGAGGAATCAGGATAGTAAACGTAAGATCAAAGGAAGCTTATGATACAGTTTTAATAAAGAATCGTATAAGAAGCCTCAAAAAAAGGAGAACGGATAGCGTTTTGGAAATGGGCAATATGATTTACCGAACTTTTAAGTATAAAGGCAAGATAAATCAGGACATAATTGAGACCAAATGCGCCGATATTGAAAGTATTGAAAGAGAAATTGAGAGGTGCGAAGATGAGTTAAAGATAATTCATCTAGATGCTGATAAAGCCCTTGGGAGCGTGAAGGCGTTAGTAAAGCCCGGAGTTGTAGCCACATGCGAGTGTGGAGCGGAGATCTATGAAGGGGCGGCTTATTGTGCCAATTGTTCTAAAAAAGTGCTCTAAAACAATCAACACTCGTTCATATTTCAAAAACATATATAAAGGATTATAATAATTTCAGGAGAGGAGAAATGGACAAGGTTGGGATTACTCTTTAAAGATTAGGATTTAAATATTTGATATGATTTCTTTACGTCATCAATCTTCATATCTTCTTCAATACTCTTTTTCATATTTCTTACTTTGACCATCCCTTTATTTAATTCTTCTTCCCCGATGATAAATGTGTAATTAGCCCCTAATTTGTCGGCCCGTTTTAGTTGGCTCTTAAGGCTTTTCTCCCCGTAGTCAGTTTCAGTGGAAACACCTCTTTGTCTTAGTTCAAAAGCAAGGGGGAATGCCGCTTTTCGTGCTTCCGCACCAAGGTGTGCAATAAAAACATCAACCTCCTTTGGAAATCCTTCGGGTAGGGCCTTTTCTTGGAGAAGTACTATTCTTTCAATTCCCATTGCAAACCCCACAGCCGGTGTAGCCGGACCGCCAAGTTCTTTCACAAGCCCATCGTATCTACCCCCTGCGGCCACTGCATTTTGTGCTCCGAGCTCCTGTGTGGTTATTTCAAAAACTGTTCTTGTATAGTAATCGAGACCCCTTACGATTTTAGGATTTATAGTAAATGGAATCCCTACGCTCAATAAATTTTCTTTAACAGTATTAAAATGGGTTTCACATTCTTCACATAGATTGTCCAGCATTGAAGGGGCGTTTGCTGAGATTTCTTTACATTTTTTCTGCTTGCAGTCGAGTATTCTAAGCGGGTTTACCTGAAGTCGTCTTTGACAGTCTTCACATAGCTCATCTTTTTGAGGTGTAAAATATTGGGCCAGTTTTTCCTTGTATTGAGGTCTGCAGCTTTGATCACCGAGTGAGCTTATTTCAAGCACTAAAAACAGAGTTAACTTAATTTCTTCAAAAAATCTCCAGAGCATTGTAACAATCTCAGCATCGGAAGACGGTTCTTCAGGTCCTATAAGCTCGGCCCCTATTTGATAGAACCCTCTGAAACGTCCTTTTTGCGGTCTGTCAGC
>DAOVUC010000277.1 GCA_030632765.1 Candidatus Dadabacteria bacterium | reverse complement strand
GGCGGTCACGGCAAGAACTACGGCGGTCACGGTTATAAATATAGTAGACATAATAATCACCACGGCGGCGGACATTATTATGGTAATAGAGGATATTACAAACCCTACCGACACGGGCATTCTTACTACAGACCGTACTATAGACCCTACGGTTACGGTTATGGATATGGATACAGACCATACGCATATTATCCTCAACCCTATTATCCATACGTTCCTTTTGCGCTAAACTTCGGCTTCATATTCCATTAATCCTGAGGTAATACGATATAACAGAGGGATTTACACATTTGAGAAATATGTCCGTGCAAAAATTCTCAGTATGTAAATCCCTTTTTTACATGTAAGTTGTTTTAATAACTTCGGGTAGGTAAGCTTTGAAACTCTTCTTTAGTAAATCCAGTATTAGTAAGGAAATAATTTTATCTTATGATAAAAGCAGTCATATTCGATATGGACGGTGTAATGATCGACAGTGAGCCTCTTTGGGAAAAGACTGAGCGAATTCTCCTTGCCAGAAGAGATATTGAATACACACCTACTTATAGAGACCAAATTGTCGGACTCAATCAGAATGATTCAGGCAAATTACTAATTGACACATTTGAGCTCAATGAAAAAGTTGAAGATGTTATATCTGAAAGAGTTGAGATATTAACCGCAATATACGAAGAAGAACTCGTAGTTGTTAGAGATCTGATTCCACTCTTAGACGATCTAAGAGATAACAATTTCAAGCTAGCAGTAGCCTCAAGCTCACCGCTTAGAGTGATAAATTTTGTTTTGGACATGTTTTCACTTCATAAGTACTTCCCTGTTATAGTCTCCGGAGAATGTACCGATAACGGAAAACCCCATCCTGCAATTTACCTACATACCGCTGACAGGTTGGAAGTTGAGCCGTCTGAATGCGTAGCTATAGAAGACTCAATAAACGGACTTAGATCGGCAAAAGCAGCCGGCATGTATTGTATTGCGGTTCCGGACAAAAGATTAAGCCAGGTGGAGTTTCAGAATGCTGACTTAATAGTTTCAAGCCTTGATAGAATCAGCCCTGAGTTAATCAAATTCTTTGAGTAGCTCTAGTCAGAAAAAGCTAAATAGCCAACAACTATTAGTCCAAGCGGTGGAAATATCCACAAAATACCGAGCCAGTTCGGTTTACCCATCTTTTCAGCTATTTTCATCCAGACAATAATAGAAATAACAATATTAACTAGTGGGATAAGAAATAGTATTACCCACCAGCCAGGCTTATCAGCTATTTTACACAAGAGGTAAAGATTAAGGATTGGAACCCAGGCAAACCATGAATTCTCAGTATTAGTTTTATTAGCTATTACCATTATGCAATAAGCTACATATATGTATAGAGCTATATAGACGATAACACCAAAAGCTTCATCCATTGACATACCCTCCTATAAGAATTCTGAGTGATATGATGACATTATCTCACTTTAAAGACATAAGTGTCAAGAAAAAATTTATAACCTACCCTTTGTAGGTGGAGCCATAAACTCAGGTCCGACAGGGTCTTTGATAGTTTCAGATAAGATATTATCTATTTCTTGAAAAGCGCTCTCATCCAGAGACCATCCGAAGAAATCATCTAGTGGTTCAAGCTGAGAAGGCCGGCGTGCTCCCCATAGAGCTATATCCGAGTCCGCTTTGTCCAACACCCAGCGAAGGGCTAGATGTATTACCCTTTTGTCGTAATTTTCTTGAGCAAATTCATCCAATTTTTGGACAGCGTTTAAATACTGCTCAAACCGCGGCTTCTTGAATTTTGGGTCGACCTTTCTTATATCATCCCCTTCAAATGTTGTTTGAGAGGTCATCCTTCCGCTCAAGAGACCTCGGCAAATTGAGCCGTAGAGCAGCATAGTAATCCCGTGTTCCTCACAATAAGGAATTATGTCATCTTCTATACCACGCTCAAATAAGTTATAGGGAGGCTGAGAAGTATGAAGTGGGGCAATTTCCCGGAACATATCCTTGTTCTCGAGAGTATAGTTGCTGACACCAATAGCTCTTATCTTGCCGCTCTTATAAAGTTCATGCATAGCCTCTGCCGCCTCTTCAAATGGGGTTTCAAAGTCTGGCCAGTGTATCTGATAAATATCTATATAGTCGGTTTGCAAACGTTGTAAAGAATCATCAACTTCTTTATAAATTCTTTCTTTTGTAGAGTTTCTATATATCTTGCCTGAAGTCCAGTCGAGTCCTGCTTTTGTGGCAATTACAATCTTATCTCTACCCCCATATTCGGATACAGCCTTTCCCACAATCTCTTCCGATCTGCCAAACCCGTATATTGCCGCCGTATCTATTAATGTAATCCCATTGTCCAGCGCCGCATGAATTGTCTCAATAGACTCTCTCTCTTCGCTACCTCCCCATAGCCAACCCCCAATCGCCCACGCACCCAATCCTATTCGCGATGATTCGATATCAGTCCCTTTTATCTTTATATACTCCATCTCATTTTCCTCAACTCTAAATCACACCTAAGACTTTATTTCTATCATGTCTTTTAAAAGTTTCCTTACTTCACGATATGATGGCAAGTTAAATCTTGCCTTCGTCGGGCCAAAACCGACTTTAATAGAATATGCCCATTCCGGAAGAACCTCATATATATCTTCGTCTGTCCAATCATCTCCAATTGATATTATGAAATCCCATCTCGCTTTAGACATCCAATGCATAGTAGCTTTACCCTTATTAATACCAGTAAAAATCAGGCTACCATTGATGTCACCGAGATGGTTCCAACGGCAACAATACATACTGGAGACGATGATTTTAACTGTGCTGCAATAACTGCGGGATCCTCTTGCGATG
>DAOVUC010000061.1 GCA_030632765.1 Candidatus Dadabacteria bacterium | reverse complement strand
TCTTTTAAGCATTATTATTTCCTAGATAAATCTGATTTCAACTTATCAATCAGATCATATTTGGTTAGATCGAGACCAATGGGGGTAACCGAAACATATCCTTCCTTTACTGCTACGATATCAGAGTTGTCAATGCTCAAGAACCCAAGCTCGTCCCCGCCAATCCAATAATATTTTTTTCCTCTGGGATCAACTTTTTCCACAATAGGCGCATCGTATAGACGCTTTCCCTGTTTTGTAATCATAATTCCCCTGATTTCCTCAGGGGGGATATTCGGGATATTTACATTGAGTAATGTGTCTTTAGGTAGTCCATTCTCTAAAACGTATTTTGCAATTAACTCTGAATGGTATGAGGCTAAATCAAAATTGAAATCCCCCCTGCCGACCAGTGATATTGCGATAGATGGGACGCCGAGTAAAGTTCCTTCCATAGCCGCACTTACTGTGCCAGAGTAGGTTATATCATCCCCTAGGTTCTCTCCTTTATTGATTCCGGAAACTACCAAATCAGGTTTTTTGTCCCTTAGAATCCCATTTATAGCCAGGTTAATGCAGTCAGTCGGTGTTCCGTCTACCGTGTATATGAAATCCGAAGTTTTATCCAGTCGAAGTGGGCGGTAAAGGGTAAGAGAATGGCTCACAGCGCTCTGATCCCTATCGGGCGCTACTACGTAAACCTCACCCAGTTTCTTAAGGGTTTCATGAAGTTTATGAAGACCTTCTGAATTTATACCGTCGTCGTTTGAGATTAAAATTCTTTTAGACATAAGCTCTGACATTAATTGAAAGGATTATTGTAATCAAGCAATACACAATACATGAATAAATTTGTTGAGCAAACCTAATTTGTCAATTAGCTGTTGTTAGACTTATAAGTCTACCCAACAAGGAACTAAAAGATGAGATTCTGAAACAAGTTCAGAATGACAGCAAAAGAAAGATTTCTCACATGCACACAATGTGTGCCGTTCGAAATGACGGTGGTATTTTCGTCATGTCTGCGGCGGGTGCTACCGGCCCGTCATTTCGAGCTGTAAGCGAGAAATCTAAGTTTTATAAGGGAAAGAGGAACGAGAGATTCTTCGGTCGTTTCACTCCCTCAGAATGACAATAAAGGTAAATGGTCGGGGTGGCCGGACTTGAACCGGCGACCTCCGGTCCCCCAGACCGATGCGCTACCAGTCTGCGCTACACCCCGTAAAAGTTATAAAAGTAAGAATTAATGGAAATTCTGGTGGGGGTAATTATCCAAGATCTTGTTTAATGGATTTAAGCTCGCCTAATATCTCATGGAGTAAAACGTTTACTTTCGTGCTAACTCTCTTTTGATTCGCTTCTTCTTTTAGTTTTTTCTTGGCGCCCGCAATTGTAAAGTTCTGCTCATAAAGCATGTTTTTAATCTTCAGTACAGTGTGAATGGTATCACGGTCATATAACCTCTGGGATTTTCTTCTTATAGGATTGATTTGATAAAACTCACTTTCCCAGTAACGAAGCACATAGGGCTTGATAGCGGTAAAGTCGCTTACCTCTCCTATCCGGAAGTATATTTTATCGGGTAATTGAAATTCAGCACTCTGTCCGTACATTATTTAAAAAACTAGTCCAATTTGATTAAAAAGTCAAGTCTTTTACAGAAAATACATAATTATTGCCGGAGCTTATGCAGGCTGCTCCAGATTTTAATAAAATTAAGCTATTTATGGAGAATGTACTATAAATTAAGGACTCTAGAGATATTCTCTAAGGCGTTTTTAGCAATGAGTTTTTTCTTCTCCGGTTTTGGCATTTTCCCCTGCACCGGTGGGAATAGTCCGAAATTTATATTCATCGGCTGAAAATTCTTAACCCCCGTGTCGGTTATGTATTTAATAAGTGATCCGATAGCCGTCTCTCTCGGAGGGACAATCAAGGGCTCATTAAGTATGAGTTTTGCGGCATTCATCCCTGCTATTATGCCCATTGCGGCTGATTCTACATATCCTTCAACGCCCAATATTTGCCCCGCAAAGAAGAGCAAATCGTTATCTTTTACCTGAAGAGTAGGGCAAATTAGTTTTGGCGAATTGATATAAGTATTTCGGTGAATGCTTCCGAATCTCATGAATTCAGCGTTTTCAAGTCCGGGAATCGTTCTAAAAACCCTTTTTTGCTCAGGGTATTTAAGCTTCGTCTGAAACCCTACAATGTTATACATCGAGGCTTCCTTATTTTCACATCTGAGCTGAATAACGGCATAAGGAATTTTCCCGTCTCTAGGGTCTTTAAGACCGACGGGTTTTGCGGGCCCGAATCTTAATGTGTCCTTTCCCCTCTGTGCGATAACTTCTACCGGAAGACAGCTTTCAAAGTAAATCCCTTTCTCAAATTCCCTTGTTTCGATTTTCTCGGATGAAAGCAGCTCCTCAATAAGCCCATAGTATTGATCATGGTTAAGCGGGCAGTTGAGATAGTCTCCTTCCTCCTGCTCGCCATTATCGTATCTTGATGCTCTATACACGGTCGAATAATCGATGCTTTCCGCATCAATGATAGGGGATATAGAGTCGTAAAAATAAAGGTGGTCTGAGTCCGTGAGAAGCTTAATGCTTTCTGATAGAGATTCTGAAGTCAGAGGCCCGCTCGCAATAATTAAAGGGGAATCTAAATTCTCCGGTATTTCTTTAAATTCTCCTCTGACTAATTCAATTAGCGGATTGTTTTCTATCTTCTCAGTTATATACTCTGCAAATTTAATACGGTCTACGGCAAGGGCTTTTCCCGCGGGAACGTGGGTGTTGTCAGCTACCTCAAGAATAAGAGACCCGAGCTCTCTCATCTCTTGTTTTAAGATGCCGCTTGCGTTTTCTAAAGAGTTTGATTTTAGGGAATTGCTGCATACAAGCTCGCCTAAGTTGTTTGAATTGTGCGCAGGGGATGATTTGTCTGGCCTCATCTCGATGAGTTTGACCCTTATTCCGAGCTTGGATATTTGATGAGCGGCTTCTGAGCCTGCGAGTCCCCCGCCTACTACGGTAACTCTTTTTTCGTTTGGCATGGCGGTTATTCTACCACAATAAATGCTCTAATCCTTGCGTGGTATATAGGAGGATTAAATAATCCCTGAAATAAGGTAATTCATATCAATATTCTAGAGGTATAAGAATGAAGGGAAAGGACTTGGGCTATGAAACTTCAATGCAAAGAAGAAGAATAACTACATCTTGTATTTCCCGAAGTCACCTTCGGGCATCTTTTCCAGTAGTTCTTCTAGTTTCTCCTTATCTTCGTCTATCTCTATGGATTTAGATTTATTAATAACCTCTTCATTTACGAAGATAGGGGAATCAGTCCTTAGCGCTATTGCAATTGCGTCGCTTGGTCTTGCGTCCAGGATATATTCCTCGCTATCCTTTTTGAGGTGCATACATGCGTAGAATGTATCGTTATGAAGATCCGTGACTTCAATTCTTGATACAAGAAAGCCCAGTTTCTCTATTAAGTTCTTAACAAGATCATGAGTGATGGGCCTTGTCCGTGGAGTCTTTTCAAGCTCCATTGCAATTGAGCTTGCTTCCATAAATCCGATCCATATAGGCAGTGTTCTTTCATTTTTAGAGTCTTTTAAAATAACTATCGGAGTGTTTGTAAAGGGGTCAAGCGCTATCCCGGACACTTTCATTTGCAGAAACATAATTCGCCTCCTATCTAGATTAAACTACCAACTCTCCCCTAAGGGAGTTCAAAAGACCTTCACTAACTTTCACCTTAACCGTTTTTCCTACAAGTTCTTTTGTACCTTTGAAGTTTAATATCCTGTTATGATCCGTTCTGCCTGATAAGAAGTTCGGATCATTTCGGCTCTCACCCTCAACCAATACTTTTTCTATCAGACCAACCCTGCTTAGATTCTTTTTTTCCGTAATATCTTTTTGAAATGCTTGAAGTTCAGATAATCTAGCGCTTGCAATTTGTGGATCGACCATTTCTTCTGCCGAATACTCCGCTGCCGCAGTTCCGGGGCGGGGTGAGAATTTAAATGAGTATGAGCTTTCAAATTCTACTTCTTTCATAAGCGACATTGTCTCTTCAAAATCCTGCCCGGTCTCACCGGGAAAGCCGATAATGATATCTGTGGATACACTCAGATCCGGAACGGCGTCTTTTAGCCTGCTTATGGTATCTGTATACCACTGCCTGGTATAAGTCCTTTTCATCATGCTAAGAACTTTATCTGATCCTGACTGCACAGGTAGGTGCAGATGATGACAAACTTGTGGAACGTCCTTCATCGCATCTATCATTCTTTTAGTTATGTCTCTTGGGTAAGATGTCGTAAACCGTATTCTCTCAAGGTTTTCTACTTCTCCCGCTGCTCTTATTAGATCACCAAATTTATAACCGTTCTCTTTCCAGGAGTTAACCGTTTGCCCAATGAAAGTTATCTCTCTAACACCTTTGTTAACTAAATTAGTAGTTTCCGTCAGTATATCTTTAAGCGGTCTGTTTACCTCATTCCCCCTGACTTGAGGTACAATGCAGTAAGTGCATCTCTTGTTGCATCCTTGCTGAACAGATACGAACCCGGTTACTTTCCCTTCTTTGTGATAGGGCTCGATCTCGAAAAGCTCTTCTATATCATATGAGGTTTCAACAGTCCTTCTTTTCTCTCTTTCAATGTTGGAGATTATATCAGGGAGTTTTGGAATCGCTCTTGGTCCCAGCACAAAATCGATATGGGGCATCCTTTTTAAGAGCTTCTCTCCGTAAAGCTGTGCCACACATCCTGCGATTCCTACTATTTTGTCAGGATTATTAGCTTTTAAAGACTTGAATTTTCCAAGACTGCTAAAGGCCTTTTGATCTGCCTTTTCTCTAATTGCGCACGTATTAATAATGATGATATCCGCTTTTTTTGGATCATCAGTGGGCTCTGCATCAAGTGCGTTCTTGATTCTGTCAGAGTCGTACTCATTCATCTGACATCCATAAGTTTCTATATATAATTGTTTGGTACCCATCACTTAAACAATTTAACGCTGTACCATGTCTAAGTCAAGAAATCTCTCCGGGTGCAAAAGTGTATAAGGTGCAGTAAAATATAACCAGCTAATAAAGGAGTGATGAAGTATTTATGGGATTGACACAGTGTCAGGAATTTAGTACGATGGAAAAACACAAGCATCATAAAATTCCGGGAGGATAAGATATGAGCAAAGGTTCTTCAAACACAGGGCTATTCGGCTGGGTCAGTGAAATCAACTCGGATCAATGGAAAGCTTTTTACGCAGCGCTGCTAGGATGGACGCTCGATGCAATGGACCTGCTCTTGTTTGCTTTGGCCGTAGGATCAATCGGCAAGGTATTTAACCTCTCAGAAGCCTGGGTCGGCGCTTTATTTTCCGTGACACTATTTTCATCAGCATTTGGCGGCGCTGTCTTTGGTGTTATTTCGGACTATATTGGTAGGGTAAGAGCTCTTACTTATAGTATTTTGTTGTATTCCTTATTTACCGGATTAAGCGCTTTTTCTCCAAACATAGCGTTCTTACTCGTTTGCCGACTTTTCTTAGGATTAGGTATGGGCGGTGAGTGGGCATCGGGTGAAGTACTTGTAGCCGAAGCATGGCCCAAAGAACATAGGGGAAAAGTAATAGGTATGGTTCAAAGCGGCTGGGGTATAGGGTATATCCTGGCGGCTGTACTCGCTACTTTAATTATCCCAAATTTCCAAGAGGGCGTGAGTTACACGATACCGGTCTTGGGAATTACAATGGACGGGATCGATTTAGGATGGAGGATTCTTTTCCTAGTTGGTGTATTACCTGCTTTCTTGGTCTTCTATATTAGGAGACATCTTGATGAGCCCGAGGTATGGAAAAAGACCAAGGTTCTGAGAGATGAAGGCAAGTTGGGTAAAAAGGGTCAGGCCTTTACTCTAAAACAGATATTTGAACCTGACCTTCTTCGATATACTGTAACCGCCACTCTACTCACAAGTTTATGTATGATCTCATACTGGGGGCTTTATTTCTGGCTTCCGCAGTTTCTGGCTAGCGAAAAGGGCGTTGGGCTTGATACAAAAGGTTATATTTGGATTATTCCTATTAATATTGGGGCTTTTATAGGTTGTAATACTTTTGGATTTATAAGTGACAGGTTCGGGAGGCGGCCGGTTTTTGTAGCCTACCTCCTAATAATGGCAGTCCTTGTTTGGTTCTTTGGACATGCCACCACCTTAAAGGAAGTACTTATTTTAGGACCATTTATTGGCTTTTTTGGTACCGGTTTCTATTCAGGGTTCGGCGCTATTTTCTCTGAGATTTTTCCTACCAGGGCCAGAGGAACCGCACAGGGGTTCTGCTATAATGTAGGTCGTGGTGTATCTGCTATAGCGCCTCCTATGATTGGATATATAGTAAGTCAACATGGTTTTGCAACAGGGCTTGCTACAGTTTCTATATTCGCTGTTGCGGCTGCAATAGTAGTTATGACTCTTCCGGAAACAAGAGGTAAAGAGCTGGATATAGAATAACTCTCCTGGATTGAGTGAGTTAACAAATTTAAGTCATAGTTCCTATAGTTTTAGTGCTTAATTTAAGCGCACCTATAAAATTATTAAATCTCCTTTAATGCATGAAATTAAACCCGACGTGCTTAATTACTGAGCACGTTTCATTTCCTGCCTATTAGCAATTCCAAATGTTTCTTCATTATCTCTTTATAATTCTTCATTAATAACAATGTATTACGACGTATTACGGCTAGTTCGATACTCCCCATTCGACTTGGCATGCCTTTTGCAAAATAAAGTACTATACGAACTAACATTTAAGACCCTGCCAAAGGAGGAGTAAAGAGATGAAAGATTTTTTATATAGATTTATAGGGAAGCCCACAAAGGCTACTTCATTTACAATTTTGAGTTTGTTAGCACTTGGAGCTTACTCAGCATTTGCCCAAGAGGAAGCGGGTCCAACAGCTGCCGATGCCATTTTTACAGCTAACAACATTTGGATGCTTGTTGCTACATTCCTCGTATTTATAATGCATCTGGGATTCGCATCGCTCGAATCCGGGCTAACGCGAGCAAAAAACACTACAAACATTCTGTTTAAAAATGTTTCAATTATTTCAATAGGAATTCTCACTTACGCCCTGGTTGGTTTTAATTTAATGTATCCGGGTGAGTTTTCGATAGGCCAATTCTTTGGGTTCGCAGGTTTTGGTATTGCCTCACCGGAAGGTGCGGCAGGCTTAATCGAATATGCTGATGGTGGTTATACATACTGGACTGATTTTATATTCCAGGCCATGTTTGCAGCAACAGCGGCTACGATTGTTTCAGGAGCCGTAGCCGAGAGAATTAAACTCAGCAGTTTTCTAGTTTTCTCAACTATTTTCGTTGGTATCGTATATACGGTAGCTGGATCCTGGAAGTGGGGCGGGGGATGGTTAGACGCTATGGGCTTTTATGATTTTGCTGGTTCAACCCTTGTGCATAGCGTAGGAGGATGGGGTGCACTAATCGGAGCTATAATCCTTGGCCCACGTATTGGTAAATATACGAAATCAGGCCTAAAGCCTATCCCAGGTCACAGCCTGCCATTGGCAGCCATCGGCGTATTTATGCTGTGGTTTGGATGGTACGGGTTTAACGGCGGCTCAGTTCTATCCGCTGATCCCGGGTTGATCTCACTCGTATTTGTTACCACATCACTTGCAGCAGCAGCTGGTGTAATGGGTGCGATGATGCTCTCCTGGATAGTGTTTAGAAAGCCTGACCTCTCTATGATTCTTAACGGAGCGCTGGCGGGCCTTGTGGGAATAACCGCGGGAGCTGATGTAATGACGCCTATGAGCTCTGTGATAATAGGTTTCATAGCGGGATTAATCGTGGTTGGTTCCGTCATTTTCTTTGATAAGATCGCTAAAGTTGACGACCCGGTTGGAGCAATATCAGTTCATTTGGTATGCGGCATTTGGGGAACTTTAGCAGTCGGCATTTTCGCAGCCGAATACAGCTTTACTACACAGCTTATCGGTGTAGCGGCCTATGGTGTATTCACGGTTGCATGCGCTCTCATCCTTTTCTTAGGTCTCAAAGTCACAATGGGACTGAGGGTTTCTGAAGAGGAAGAATACGCGGGGCT
>DAOVUC010000036.1 GCA_030632765.1 Candidatus Dadabacteria bacterium | reverse complement strand
TCCCCCTCCATACCGTACCTATGAGCAACCTCATGTTTCCAGGCAAGAAATTCGTCGCATCCAAAGAAGCTGCCTTCTGTAACTACTATTATATCGTTCCCCAAAAAATAAGTCCCTGTACATGCACCGCTACCCATGCCCTCACACTTATATCTATTTGGAACGACAAGTACTCTTAGATCGGAAAGTGGAGAAACCATATCCCCATTTCCTAACATTACATCCTCAAAACCTAGTTGAGAGCCCCCGGCAAATTGACAGTCCAGAAATTGAGTTGCTCTGTTATCAAGAAGATTCAATATGCCCTGGGTCCCGCTATCCACACGGTTGTCAATCGCGACCTGCATACCGTATAGGGGTGTCGTTAGATTATAGTCTTGAGACTCAGCTATTTCCTGGTTAATGAGCGGATCCGTAGGAGAATCTACAGAATTAAAAACTTCATCACATGAAATGGATAATACTATAAGAAAAGTAAATACAAAAACTGATAAATATTTCATCGCCATTTGTCCCCTTTAAACTTTATATAATAAGGATAACCGATGGTTTTTGAGATACTATTTGAATTTCATTTCTTGTAGTATTAATTGCAATTTATTGTGTATGATTAGAGAATTAAAGTTCAAGACGGAGGGAATAATATGAATTTCCCAATAAAATGTTTTGTTACAGTCAGTATATTTTTGCTTTTATTTACTATTGGATGTAGTAGAGATAGCTCAAAATCAGGTTTTCCTAACACCTGTGTAGAAGAAGGATTTAAATTCGAGAATAATAACCTGGTATTAAACAAAGGCTCGTCGTCTAAACAGAGCTTGTACCTGTTTCACAACATATCAGATAAGAATTTTTGGTTAAATCATCCTGCGACAAAAGACCCCGGAGCAAGCGCAGGATGGGGCTCTGAATTGAATAGGGGGAATTGGTCAGCAATAGCTATGAACACAGATGATTTTGCAATGAATTGTACGATCTTAGGAACTGGAGAAGTAGAGCACCTAAATTGCAAGGAAGTAGTCAAAATATGCAAATTTGAAAAACCAGTGTTTAATTCTGAAAACTCAGGAAGTTTTTGGGTGGCGGAGAATAAACCGCTTAGCAACTTGCTAGATGCTATAAAAAGTAGGGGAATAAGTTGGTAATTATAAATTTTTAATCAATAGAACCTTTATAAGACCAGTCTAAAAATTCTACCGGATGTGCGGTTTTGATATTGAGTTTGTGATTTTTAATACCTTTTTGAATTTGCATCAAACACCCCGGGTTTCCTGCTACCAAATAATCCACTTCATTTTGCTTAATATTGTTTATCTTCCGCTCAAGCAAACTCTGAGACATCTCGGGCTGAACAAGATTATATATTCCGGCGCTCCCGCAGCATAGATCGGCTTCGGGCATTTCAATCAATTCTAAACCCGGTATCTCTTTAAGAACTTGTCTTGGCTGCTCCTTTATTCGTTGGGCATGCCCTATATGGCAGGCGTCTTGATAAGTTACTTTTATGTTCAGATCTTTGAGCTCTCCTGTAAGTCCGATATCAGCAAGGAATTCCATAACGTCTTTTGTTTTTTCGCTCAGGACTTCTGCCCTCTCTGCATACTGAGGATCGTCCTTGAGTATTTCGCGATATTCCTTCATTGTAGAGCCGCACCCTGCTGAGTTTATTACGATTGCATCCACATCAAGATTCTCAAAGGTATCAATAGTTAACTTAGCAAAATCCCGGCCTTCGGACAATCTTCCGGAATGTACGGATAGGGCGCCGCAGCAGCTTTGATTCTGGGGGACAAGCACTTCGCACCCATTTTCCGCTAAAACCCTGGCAGTGGCATCGTTTGTTCTTGAGAAGAAGACACTCTGTACGCAACCCGTTAGAAGAGCAACTCTGTAACGCCTTTTACCCTTTGCTTGGATTACTTCGGGAAGTTCTGCAGGGAATAATGGAGATTTCACTTCAGGAAGCATCTCCTCCATTTTTGCTAGTTTTTCTGAGAATCTGCTTAAAATCCCCGTGGACTGAATAAGACTACGAATACCCAGTTTTTGATATACGTAAAACAGGGGCAGCATTAACTTCATTCGCTTGGGATAGGGGAAAACTGAAAAAATAGTAGACCGGTAGAGCTTATCGAATGTTGGCCTTTCATATCTACGCTCTATTTGTGACCGACCGGACTCTATAAGACTTCCGTAACGCACACCTGATGGGCATGCGGGCTCACATGCCAAACACCCGAGACATGCATCAAGATGCTTTACCAATGACCCGTCCATCGGTATTTCACCTTCTACAGCTGCTTTCATGAGATAGATCCTTCCCCTTGGAGAATCAAGCTCGTTACCAGTCTCTAAATAAGTTGGACATGCAGAAAGACAAAAACCGCAGTGTACACAGTCTCTTATAATATCTAGGCTTGGTTTATCCTGCCCGTCAAATGCCTCATACTGTCTATGACTCATATTAAATGTTTAGCCCTTTCCTATAGTAAAATCAAGAGTTTCATAACTAGAGTTATTTAATCTTTCTCTAAGCTCTTCATCATCCGAGAACGTTCTCGTATCTAGTTTCTTGCCCTTAATACTAAATTTCAAGCTCAAATCACAAAAAGGATATGGAGTAATTTGATAGTTAAACCCATCATGTGATTCCATTCTCATGGTTGTCTCTGAGCCGTTATAATCAAAAGGCGCCTCAGTAATTTCTATAGACCTCCAACCGTGGCACAAGGTTAAAGAGATAATATCCCCAATTTGAAGCAGTTTCAGATTTGTCCTCACTTCATCAGGAATTTTTTCCAAACTAACATTAGAAACATCGATATCAAGTTTTTCTGCAACAAAGCGCATCATATCGTTTTGTAAAGATTTTGGCAGTTCAAGATCAGGGTTCTTTCTGATATTACTCTGGTTGAACTTTGAAAAATGGAGAGCAATCAAACATGAAGCATATAAATGAGTGGCTGCGTAGAGTTTATAACACCTGCTCCAAATTTCACACTGTTCATGAGGGCTCATTTTCGTAAAATTAGCAGGGTATCCGGTCTCGGGATTGATTTTAGGCATAGAGTCCCACTCTTTCCAGCCTGAATCATGCTCTCTGAGAGCAAAAAGCACTTCATCGTAAGGTGCGGGTTTTGCAAATTCGCCGTTCCCCCAATGTGTCATGACCTGCCCTGCAAGGCCTGCATGATCGTACTGGGTGATTAGAATCCACCCATTATTTTTTTCTCTTCTTATCATCTCTCACATTAAACAAATTTGGGATTCAAGACAGAGCGGAAATAGCCTAACCAAGAGACACGGCACCTGCAAGCACGAAGAAGGAAATAAATCATTATGTTATA
This sequence comes from Candidatus Dadabacteria bacterium, assembly GCA_030632765.1. GTDB lineage: Bacteria > Desulfobacterota_D > UBA1144 > Nemesobacterales > UBA2774 > CR02bin9. Next base: position 6,662 of record DAOVUC010000036.1, on the reverse strand, counting down.
TATCTTCCGGGGTTAAGAAGGTTATCAGGATCGAAATTGAATTTAATTCTTTCCATTATTCCCAGTCCGGAGCCAAAATCTCCCCACACTGAAACTCCTGCTTTGATTTCATAAGGAGCTTCTTGAAGTATCAGGTGCCCGCCAATTGAAGACACAAAGGCGCGAAGTGAATTTAGAGACTCGATCATAGAAGATACTTCACCCTTAATTGATATGATTAATATTCCGTTACCTGCCCTTGCGGATATATAGGTTTTTATACCGTTTTCACCTGATAATCTCTTGACAGTCTCTAATACTTTTGGAATTTGAGTGATAAGAACGCTTGCTTTGCAGACTACCCTTGCAGTTTTAAACAATTTCCAGGGGAAGTCCCTAACATCGTCCCAAAATTTTTCCTCCTGCCCTCCACTAATTACCTTACCCTTACCTCCTTTCTGATCGCAGAGCGTTTTCACTGTAGAGACCTGATCCTTGACCGCTTTTTCAACATTTTTGATCCCAATTGCAAGAGTATATTGGTTATCAATCAAATCGAGATCATTTCTTTTGGCAAGGAAACTTATAAGCTCGGGATTTAATATTTCAAGAGAAGTAATTACAATATCCGAGTTTAAAAGGGTCATGACCGCATCATGGGCATCTTCTAAAGTTGAGAAACCTGCAATATAAGTCTCAGAGTACTCTGGAACAGGGTAAAGCCTAAATGTTGCTTCAACTATAATCCCCAAGGTTCCAAGAGACCCTACATAGAGCTTGGGAAGATCGTATCCCGCAACATTTTTAACGACTTTCGCTCCCCCTTTAAAAACGCTGCCGTCTGCACGCACAACCTTTAAACCGATTAGAAACTCTCTTAATGTCCCGTATCTAAGACGCTCAGGACCGCCGTCATTAGTGGCAATAATTCCACCCACTGTGGCTTTCCTCCCAACGTGCGGAGGGTCAAGAGCCAAAAACTGGTTCTCTTTGTTAAGTACGCTCTGGAATTTTTTAAGCGTAACCCCACTCTCGGTTGTAGCTACCAGATCAGAGGCGCCGTGCTCAAGAATGCGGTTTAAATTTTTAGTGGAAATAACGATATCAGCCCTATCAGGCTTATTACCTAAAGCCGATTTAGTCCCCGACCCCCATGGTATGACACTAAGGGACTCTTTAGAGGCAACCTTCATTATTTCTGATATTTGCTCTACGTTATTTGGAGAAAGCACAATCTCCGGCAACACATCATCAACACTGAAAGACTCGAGTTTAGCATTATCAGATAGAGCATTTTCTTCGCCTACTATGCTATGCAAATTATTAATAATAGATTTTTTTAGCATATATCGGATTATTATGGCTATATTTTGGAACTAATACATTTCACCAAGGCCCGCCTTTTGAAGCGGGTGCTCCTCAAAGGGCTTCATGCCGGGCTCAACACAAGTTCTCGGAGTAGGAAATAATTTCCCCGGATTACAGAGGCCTTTAACATCAAAGGCGCATCTAATCAGATTCATTGCATCCAAATCATTTTCATCAAACATAAGGGACAGGAATCTTTTTTTGTCATGACCCACGCCGTGCTCACCCGTTATGCTGCCGCCTTTATCAACGCAAACCTGTAGAATCTCTCCCGAAAGCTCAAGCGTTTTATCAAGATCACCTTCTTTAGATGAATCGTAAAGGACAAGCGGGTGTAAATTGCCGTCCCCCGCATGAAAAACGTTTGCAACCCTGAGTCCGTATTTCTTGCTGAGCTCCGCTATCTCCCCTAACACCTCCGCAAGCTTGCTTCTGGGTATTACGCCGTCCTGAACATAGTAATCAGAGCTTATGCGCCCCATCGCGGGGAACGCGCTCTTTCTCCCCTTCCAGAAAAGCTCTCTTTCTTTTGCGTCTTTTGCAACTTTAATCTGATTTGCTTTATGTTCTTTTAAAACTTCCTCAACTAAAGGCATCTGAGCCTCAACTTCAGCTTTTGGACCGTCTAGCTCAACCAAAAGTATCGCGCCCGCATCCACCGGATATCCCGCGCCCACCGTTTCCTCAACCGCGCGGATACAGAAACTATCCATTATCTCCATTCCCGCGGGGATAACTCCCCTAGCGGTGATTCCTGAAACTGACGCACCGGCATCTTCAATATGATCAAATGAGGCAAATAGAGTTTTAACGTCTTCGGGTTTTTTAATTATTTTGAGCGTAACCTTAGTGACTATTCCCAAAAGCCCTTCTGAGCCTACTACAAGCCCTGTAAGATCATAACCGGGATGATCCAGTGTCTTACCCCCAACTTCTATTATCTCACCATCTGGCAAGACCATTTCAACCCCCAAGACATGATTCGTAGTTACTCCATATTTAAGGCAATGAACACCCCCTGAATTCTCAGCGACATTACCCCCTATAGTGCAGACGATCTGGCTTGACGGGTCAGGAGCGTAATAGTATCCAGAGGAGCTAACAGCGTTTGTGACCCATATATTTACCACCCCAGGCTCAACCACAACCCTCTGATTGGGAATATCAACATCTAAAATCTTATCCATGCGGGAGAGTGAAATTACAATCCCTTCTTCAGTAGGCAGGGCGCCGCCCGAAAGCCCGGTTCCCGCACCTCTAGGAACAAATGGAATATTTTCGTGATGGCACTCTTTTATTACAGCGGAAACTTCTTTAGCGCTATTGGGCAAAACCACGAATATAGGTTTTATCCTGTACCCTGTAAGAGCGTCACACTCATATGCTATGAGTTCATCATCGGAAGAGATAACACCAGTTGCGCCTATAATTTCTATAAGCCTATTTCTGAACTTTTTCTTCCAGGATAATGACTTGCTTTTGTGTTGTGTAGTCATAACGTGTAGTATTTAGATTATTACGCCATCATTATATCATTATTAAATGAGTAGACCAATTTTCGTTAGTAAAATGTCGATTTCAAAAATAGAATCGGCACAAACCTTGACAATCACCACTAAATTGGTAAATTGAATGGTTTATTTCTATTACTAGAGGCAGAAAACATGAAGAGCTATATGGCTAGAAGTGAGGATTTTAATAAAAAATGGTATTTAATCGACGGTGAGGGAAAAACCGTAGGTAGACTCGCCACTACAATCGCGACTATTTTAAGGGGTAAGGACAAACCTCAATATACACCGCATGCGGATATTGGCGATTTCGTTATAGTCGTTAACGCAGAGAAACTAAAATTTACAGGCGATAAGTGGAACCAGAAGACATATTATCGACACACTCATCATCCCGGTGGAATCAAATCGATAACAGCAGGGGATCTTCTTAAAACAAAGCCTCATGAAATAATTGAGAAGGCCGTTTGGGGAATGCTTCCTAAAAACAAATGGCAGAAAAAATTAATAACCAGGTTAAAGGTTTACACTGGGAACGAACACCCACATGCACCCCAACAGCCTGAAAAATTGGAGGTATAAATAATAATATGGCTGAAGTTAACTACTATGGAACCGGAAGAAGGAAAACCTCAATCGCGCGTGTGTGGTTGCGCCCCGGGACAGGAAAAATTTCTATCAATAACCGAGAGGCGAATGAATATTTCTCACGCAAGACATGGGTAGTGCATGCATTAGAACCTCTTGATACAACAAACACAAAAGGGAAATATGACGTTTTAGTAACTGTAAAAGGCGGCGGACTAACCGGACAAGCAGGAGCTGTCAGACACGGGATTGCCCGAGCACTTTTAACAGTTGATGAATCTCACAGACCATCCCTTAAATCAGCGGGTCAGCTTAGAAGAGATCCGAGAATGGTCGAGAGAAAGAAATACGGACTTAAAAAAGCGAGAAAAGGACAACAGTTCTCTAAGAGGTAATATCTACGTTGGCAACTACCAATAAGAAAAAAAAGAATACAATAAAAGAAAAAAATAATATTGCTCCACCTAAAGGCAAGCTCGGAGTATTACTTCCGGGAATGAGCGGTGCGGTAAGTACTACTTTTATTGCCGGAGTCGAGGCAATAAAGGCCGGACTTGGAAAACCCATCGGGTCCCTAACACAATTAGGTACAATCAGAATAGGAAAAAGGACAGAGAAAAAGTCCCCTTTGATTAAGGATTTTATACCGCTCTGCAATTTAGAGGATCTAGTTTTTGCGGGATGGGACATTTTCCCCGAGAACTCCTATGAAGCAGCCACTAAATCAGGAGTTTTAGAGAAATCTCTTGTTGATGAACTAAAAGATACTCTCCAGGATACAGCACCTATGCCTGCGGTATTTAGCAGGAAATATGTAAAGAACCTAAAGGGTAACCACCTTAAGCGCGGCAAAACCAAAATGGACCTTGCCGAGCAGCTTATAGACGATAGAAAAAAATTCAAAAAAGATAGTGGCGTTGACCGCCTTGTTATGGTTTGGTGCGGAAGTACCGAGGTGTATATTCAGGCCTCGGAAGTACACAGTTCGATTAAGTCCTTTGAAGAGGGGTTAAAGAACAACCACCCGGGCATACCTCCCAGTATGATTTATGCTTATGCTGCAATCAAATGCGGCATTCCATACGCAAACGGAGCACCCAACTTATCAGCGGATGTCCCCGCGCTAACCAAACTGGCAATAAAAAAGAAAGTTCCTATTTCGGGTAAAGATTTTAAGACCGGACAAACCCTGATGAAGACTATTTTGGCCCCTGGACTCAAGAGTAGAATGCTCGGACTCAACGGATGGTTTTCTACTAATATTTTAGGAAACAGGGACGGAGAAGTATTAGACGACCCCTATTCATTTAAAACAAAAGAACAAAGCAAGCTAAGCGTTCTCGAATATCTGTTTCAACCAGATCTTTATCCTGATCTTTATTCGGATTATTATCATAAGGTCAGAATTAACTACTACCCTCCGAGAGGGGATGAAAAAGAGGCATGGGATAATATAGATATCTTTGGCTGGTTAGGCTACTCAATGCAGATTAAGGTGAATTTCCTTTGCAGAGATAGCATACTTGCAGCACCAATTGTACTGGATTTGGTAACATTCCTTGACCTTGCCGGTAGAGCTGGCATGTATGGAATACAGGAATGGCTTTCCTTCTACTTTAAAAGCCCTATGCACGGTGAGAACCTCTACCCTGAGCACGATGTATTCATACAGCTCATGAAGCTTAAGAACACGCTGAGGTATATGCAAGGCGAGGAACTGATAACCCACCTAGGTTTAGACTATTACGACGTAGCATAACTGCCGGACGTAGCTTAACTACCACCTATAAAGCGCTAATTAAACTAAATAGTAACCCCACAGGATTTTGCTTCTATGTATAATATTTAGAAATTTCAGGATTGGTTTATGCCTGGGCGCTAATGGCAAGCCATTTACGTGTAATATAGGGGCTGTCGTCCTTGTCTCTATGACCATGTATTGCTAGATCAGGGCCTACAGAATCCCTCATAGCATTGACAGCATCGTCTATAGGATATCCCCTTAGTGCTCCAGCGGCATACTGTTGAAAAGCGCTTATATATTCCCAAGCTTCCTTATGCATATCCACCGCAAACTCCTTAGCATCCACAAGTTTGAAACCCGCCTCTTCCACCAGGCTCTCATAGTAAGCACGAGGGAGAAATTTTGCAGCTTCAGTCTTAGCATCAGTCTTTTGCCTTTTTATACCATGGTCACGCATATACTGGACTGCGGTTTTAACTTGTGTACGGTAAAAAGGCAGCGTTTCAGCAGGCCTGGCTTCTTCATAGAATGCCGTGTTAAAGAAAAGGAACCCACCTGGTTTTAAGGCTCTTCTAATTCTTTTGATACTATCGAGCTGATCACCTGCGGACAGGTAGTGTATACCGTTTCCCCAAACTGCTATATCCACACTTTGATCAGGAATTGTCATATCCTCAATTGAAGAGTGCACCAGTTTTAATTTATCTACAGTTTTTTCTAATTTTGATTGAGCCAGCTTCAATGCTTCCGAAGATTGATCCAGACACAATACCGCAGCTTTTTTCCAGCTTTCCGGTAGACTGTCGAACACAAGCTGAACCATAGTGCCCGCACCAGTTGCAACGTCTAGAACCCCCTCAAGTCCGTTAGTCCCCTTCTGCTTCATAATCTCAACCCAACTGTTTATGCATTCTCTGTTTACTCTTCTATATTCTTCAGTATCCGCAAATGGCTCATAATTGTAGTCTTCTTTAGTAATTTCTTCTTTCATTTTGTGCGTTTCCTGCATTCAATACCTCCGCTTTAAACCTGCTTTATACCCCTACCCTGAGAATCGTGAGATAGAATAGTAAGTGTCGAATTATAACATAATATTGGACAAAAATAAATATCAACAAACTTTACCGGTCTAATCAGACTCCCCTTTTATCTCCCCAGATAATTTTGTGAAGCTGAGGTAAAACCCTAACATTTCCTAATTTATCATCAATCACTTTTTCAGTTATCCAGCCCAAGCGAGAACCATATGCTGGTTGAAAAATGATGTTAGCTTTGATATTGTGCCTGTTTAATATGCCTAGGGCATATTTATAATCAGCTTCATCTTGGATAACAAATTTAAGTTGGTCCTTTTCTCGGAGTTTTATAAAAAGATCAAAGTCCATTCTGTGTTGCATTGATGAGCTGGGGCATTTGCAATCCATGCTTATAGTACTATTCTCTGTCCACAATATAGGTGGGGGCATTTTATG